>RZYK01000131.1 GCA_009930355.1 Campylobacterota bacterium
TAGAAAATTCCCAACGTGTCGCCATATACGAAGCTGCTTTGAGAATAAATCGCTCTTTTTTATACATAGAACTATCGTTAATATAAGCCTCAAAACGCTTGCAAAAAGCGCCCTCTTCAATTTCACTCAGTGAATCATAAAGTTGTGAAAGCACCCACGAATTGATCTCTTTTTCTTTTTTTTGAAGCGCTTTTCGAAAGACATCGGGACGAATGTCAGTCACCACGACACGGCGCAAAAATTCAAAAATACCCGCTTCAATTAAGGAGCGCATATTGATACTTCCCTCAGGCTCCATTTTGGCAATAAAATATGCAATGATAAATTTGTGCGCTTGTTTGTCAAGCTCTACCAACTCAACCATGCGTGGATAATCATTCCAACGCTGAATAGAAGCAGCTCCAAAGAACTGCTCAATGAGTTTTGGGTTTAACATGGAGTCTCGTTTCTAACCAATTTTGAGTCAATTTCAATCACCGTATGCACGTTGCCCCGTGGATTAAAATCTGCCACCACTTTAAGCCATTTTGGCTTGAGTTTAGAATCAAGCAAGTCATAAATTTCATTGGCAGAATTTTCATGGCTGATATTGCGGTTCATAAAACTGTTGATGTAAAGTTTGATGGCTTTAAGTTCAACAACCAGTTCATTGGGAATATAATCAATATAAATTGTCGCAAAATCAGGATAGCCACTGCGTGGACATAAACAACAAAACTCTGGCAATGTAAGCTTAATAACGTAATTTTTTTTATGTTGGTTAGGCCAAATCTCCAAATCTTTTTCCACATCAAATGCTTTAATAATTTGTTCACCGTATTTCATTTTAGTTCTCCAATTGTTTTTGGTTTTGAGATACAAAAGCCTTGAATAAAATCAGGCTCACAGGCTTTAATCAGCTTCAATGTACTCTCTTTATCCACGAATTTTACCATAGTTTGTACCTGAAGCGTTTTGGCAAGGTCGATGTAAGATTTTAAGAGCTTTTGGTATTTGACATCTTCAATTTTTTTGGTAAATTCAATGTCAAATTTAATCAAATCAATGGGCAAATATTTAAGATACTCAAACCCACAGTTATTGCCTCCAAAATTTCCCAAAGCTATTTTGAATCCTGCTTCTTTATAACTCTCAATAATTTCTTTAAATCGTTGCATCTCTTCATAACTTTTTTGCTCTGTAATTTCCAAAATAAATTGATGAGGATTAAGCTCTTTTTCTTTAAAAAGTTTTAAAAGATAACGTTGAAATTTACTATTTCGCAATGTTACAGGTGAAATTTCAATACTCAATGAAAACGACTCATAACTAAAAGGTTTTATATGTTCAAGTAATGAAGCCATAATATGTTCATCCAATGCGCACTCTAAGCCCATACGATTAATTATATGTTGAAGATGTTGTTTAGGAAAAACACCATATTCTTTTGTATCAATACGTGTTAAAACCTCTATAAAGCTCTTTTTTTGCTCTTTTACATGTAAAGAAGGTTGGTACTTAAAAAGTATACCATCGTTCTTTAAAACACCTTTCAAACTCTTTTTAAAAGCATTTAATTGTACATGAGGGAGCATTTCTTTATCGGGTTGTTCTTTTTCAATTAATATAAACAAATGTTCAATAATATTATTAACATCACTATCATGCTGTGCTTCTAAAAATGAAAGTGAAAGTTTCACTTCAATGTTATGAATACCATTTTTTTGAATACGTTTACTAAAAAGTATTAAAAAATGTTTTAACTCTTGTAATGAAGTATTAAAAATAAGTAAAAATGAGTCGTTACTATAACGACCAATGGGTGTATTTTTATAGTGATGTTCTTCTAAAAAAACTTCTAATTCTGTCATTAACGTTCTTAAAATTATATCGCCATTTGCAATTCCATAACGTTCATTAATGTCATTTAAATTATTTACATGTAAAAGGGTGACAATATCTTTTGAATTCTTTATTTTTTTTATTTTTAAAAGTATTTCATTGCGTGTAAATGTTTTAGTTATAGGATCAATTAATGTCGTTTGAAAGCCATGATAAATTAAATAAACAGTGTAATAAACATAAATGGGAATTAATGAAATAAGAAGAAAAAAATTGGTTGATGTGTGTGAAAAAAGTGAAAATGCATGAAAAAAAATACCAACGAGAAGCAAAAGAGGAAAAGCGATTTTAAGCGCTGTTATAAATCGATTTTCCCTCTCTTTTATCTCAGAATAGAGCATTAGACATCCAAATGTTTTACATCTTTGGCATGATCTTGAATATACTGACGACGTGGTTCAACTTCATCGCCCATAAAAAGGGTAAAGGTATCACTAGCAGCCTCAGCATCATCCACTTTAACTTGTAAAAGACGTCTGTTTTCAGGATTCATGGTTGTTTCCCAAAGTTGTTCAGGATTCATCTCACCAAGACCTTTATAGCGTTGGATATAAGCGCCTTTTTTAGCACTTTTTTCAATTTCATCCAAAACTTCTATTGGATCACGTCCATCAAACACATCAAAATCACGTTCTTGTATTTTAGTATAAATATAACGTGCCTCTTCATACAATGGATTGGTATAAAAACTCTCATCTAAAAGTAACTCTTCAAGTCCATCATTGGTTTGAATAAAAAGATGGATACCCTCATTGTTAATATAATGATTGAGAATGTTATATCCAAGTGCTGTAATAAATTTTTCAATCTCTTTAAAAAGATCATTAGAAGAGAGCACTATAAGATCTGGATTTTCAATTAAATAACGAATAACTTCAATCATTGAAAAACGTTTTTCAAGCTCTTTTAAAATGCCTCGGTATGCTGAAATAATTTTAAAGTAATCTACTAAATCATTTGTACCTACACCTGCAATATCAATACTATCCATACCTGATTCAATTAAAAAGGTATTCATTTCAGCATCATCTTTAAGGTAAATCTCTTTTTTACCTTTTTTATAACGATAAAGTGGTGGTTGTGCTAAATAAACATATCCATTGTCCACAATTGGGCGTAAAAAACGGAAAAGAAACGTTAAAAGAAGGGTTTGAATATGACTACCATCCACATCCGCATCGGTCATAATAATGAGCTTATGGTAACGCAATTTCTCTTCGTTAAATTCATCACCAATGCCACATCCAAGAGCTGTAATCATATTTTTAATTTCATCGGATTTTAAAATCTTATCCAAACGGCTTTTTTCAACGTTTAAGATTTTACCTTTAAGCGGTAGAATGGCTTGAAAAACCCTATCACGTCCCTGTTTTGCTGAACCACCCGCACTATCACCTTCTACAAGATACAATTCACAAATGGAAGGATCTTTACTTTGGCAATCTGCTAATTTTCCAGGCAGTGTTCCAATACTCATAGCATCTTTTCTACGCGTTAAATCACGCGCATTTTTAGCTGCTTCACGACCACGTGCCGCTGCAAGCGCTTTATTCATAATCGCTTTAGCTTCGATAGGGTTTTCTTCAAAATATTTAACCAGTTGTTCATACACCAATTTTTGAACAATAGGCTTCACATAAGAACTACCCAATTTTCCTTTGGTTTGACCCTCAAATTGAGGTTCAGGTACTTTAACAGAGACAATGGCTATCAAACCTTCACGAACATCATCCCCTGTAATTTTGACATCTTTTTCACGCACACCTGCATTTAAAGAAATATAACCTGTAATGGCTCGTGTTAATCCTGCACGAAAACCACTCTCATGCGTTCCACCATCGATAGTTTTAATATTATTAACAAATGAATAAAGAATTTCACTGTACGTTGAGTTATACATCATTGCAACATCAACTTCCACATCCTCAATACTTGCTGTATAATGAACGGCTTCTGCAACTTGCTCTTTTTTATTTAAATCAAGAACAAATTGTTTAATACCACCTTCAAAATGATAAACCTCTGCACGTCCATCTCTTTGATCTTTTAACTCAATGGTAATTTTTGGATTAAGATAGGCAAGTTCCCTAAATCGTGTAGCTAAAATTTCAAATTGAAATTCTGTGGTTTCAAAAATTGTAGCGTCTGGCCAAAATTCAATCATTGTTCCTGTGCGATTGGTGGTTTTAACGACATCAAGTGGTGTTTGAGGAATACCACATGCAAACTCTTGGCGGTGTTCATTGCCTTCACGCTTAATAGTTGCAACCAATTTTGATGAAAGTGCATTTACAACAGAAACACCCACACCATGCAGACCACCTGAAACTTTATAAGTGTCTTTGTCAAACTTTCCACCTGCATGAAGGACTGTTAAAACAACCGTTGCTGCTGACATATTTTCACCTTCATGCCAACCTACTGGAATACCACGACCATTATCAGTAATAATCGCTGAACCTTCACGTGTGAGTTCTATTTTAATCAAATCACAATAACCTGCCATTGATTCATCAATAGAATTATCAACGACTTCATAAATAAGATGATGAAGACCGTTGATATTAGTGTCACCAATATACATACCTGGACGTTTTCTAACTGCTTCAAGACCTTTTAAAACTTTAATATTGTCTGCACCGTAATTGCTCATAATTTCTCCGCTTTTGTGTTATCTTTTTTCAAATTTAAATCATAATAGGCATAACAATGGTCATAAAATTGTCACTTTCTAACGTGAAAGGTAAACCACTGTCATTAAAACCTAAAGTAAAATTGCTGTTTTCAATGTTAGATAGAAAATCTAAAATATAACGACTGTTTACTGCTAGATAGATATCACTCTCAAGTTCTGTCTGAAAATCAAGTTCTGTTTTTGCTTCAATGTTATCATCATTTAAACTTTCAAAAATTATTTTTTCAGGTTTGAATGTAATTTTTATTTCAGGAGAAATAATAGCAATTTGTTTAATTGCTTCAATCATAGATTCACGTGTAAGTAAAATTTTATAATTTTTATTTTTTGGAATAATGCGTCCATAATCAGGAAATTTTCCATTAATGAGTTTGGTAAAAAATGTAAAATGATTGGATTGGGCAATAAGAGTATTTTCATCGTAAAAAATTTCAATGTCATCAAAAAAGAGTTTTTGAATTTCACTGATAGCTTTTTTAGGAATAATAAATGAAAAATTTTCTGTTGTTTCTTGTTGAAGTGTTACAATCGCCAAACGTTTTGTATCGGTTGCAACAAGATTAATAGTATTATCTTTAATATCAATGAGTGAACCATTAAGTTCAAATTTTGGATTATTACTATCAATTGCTGGTGCTATTTTTTTGATTGAACGCACTAAAGTTGTACTGTTAATATTAAATTTTGGTTTATTTTCAATGGTTGGAAATGGAGGAAAATCACTTGGAATTAACATGGGTAATTTAAATTTTGAACTATTTTGTTTAATATATAAATAATCATTAATGGTTTCTAAAATAATTTCATCATCTTTTAGGCTTTTAACAATATCTAAAAGTTTTTTACCATTAGCAGTAGCATCTCCAAAAGAAGCTATTTTAATTTCAGGTGTATGGTAGGTTAAACCTATTTCATAATCCGTTGCTTTAAGTACAAAATGTTGATCTTCTGTGGAGAGAAAAACATGAGATGTAATTTGACTTAGATCTTTTTTTTCAAGATACGGTTGAATGTTAAGTAACATATTTTCTAAGACACTTTTTTTTATTGAAACTTTCATTGAGTCTCCTTTTAGTTATTTAATTAAAATAGTCGGAGTAGTAGGCTTGGTTGAATGTGTGAAAACATAAACATTATACCTAAAACTAGGGCTGATTTGAGTGAAAAAACAAAAGAGAGTTTTTCACATTTCATCACATTTTTTAATAAAACTTTTTATTTTTCTTTGGTTAAAATTTTATTTTTAAGGTCTTCAACTTTGAGTTTAAATGACTCATTGGTTTCTATAAGTTCATTAATTTTTTTAATATTATGTGATAC
>RZYK01000437.1 GCA_009930355.1 Campylobacterota bacterium
CGCAAGGGTCGTAGCATTTTCAAACATGCAAACCTCCTTAGCGTCACCTCCTAAACAAAAACTATCCATGGACATACGCCCCTTACTCACACTTCCATCGGCCATTGTAATGGATGTATGCCCATCAAAACGGAAAAAACCATCTCCATAACCAATATCATATGTTGAAATCACCTCATCACATGGAGCTTCATACATACCACCATACCCTACACGTTCACCTTTTTTAAGTACGCGAGTGCTCAGTTTTTCTGCCCATAATGCTAAAACGGGTTTAAGGGTGACTTGTTCAAAAGAAGGATGCAAAGGATTATACCCATACATCGCAATACCAACACGTGCAAAAGCGTCATCGCCTAAAGTGTGGGTGCGAAGCAAACCTGCAGAATTACACGAATGAAAGTTAATCTTCGGTAATCCATACTGCTGTGCCAATGCTTTTATACGCTCTTTTGCTCGTTCAAATAATGAACGTTGCCAAAAAAATTCCGAATTCAACTCATCGGCACTTCTAAAATGTGTAAAAACACCTTTTATCTGTAACTTCTTTTGAACAATAATCCCCATTGCTCTTTCAATTTCATCGTATTTAATTCCATTACGGTGCATACCTGTATCAATACTTAAATGGATGTTTTCTCCATCTCGTAAACTTTCTAGCATCGCATAAGAATGTGCTGAAAAAGAGATATTTTGTGCAAGTTTTTCAGTAGGAACAGCATCAACTAAAACCAAAACTTCATCAAAAAGATCAACAATACTCTTCGCTTCTTCAACATTTTTTACTGCTGCTCTTTTCAAACCAAACTCATGGCAAAGCTCTGCCATCATTCGAAGACCATGTCCATAGGCATTATCTTTTAAAACGGCCATAAGTTTTTCTTTACCCCCTGCTTTTTTAGCAAGGATTTGAAGATTATGAAACAAATGGGCTTTGTTAAGTGTAATAAAAGCCATACTAAGCCTTTAGCCCAAATTTACCTACTAAAAAACCTCTGATTTTACGGGCCTGATAATCCAATTTATAAAAATGCTCATAAACACTTTGCGCATCTATCGTTGGCTGTGTTGAAAAATCAAAATTCAACCCTTTAGTATCTTTGGGAATATGCGTATCCAAGTAGGCTAAAAAAGAATCACGAGCTTCAATGAGTTTTTCCAATTCACGTTCAAGCATCTCTTTTTCACTT
>RZYK01000132.1 GCA_009930355.1 Campylobacterota bacterium
TGCACCTTTACCTGCTTCATTTCCTCTTTTTTCGGCATTAAATGCTGTTAAATCATCTTTAAACTCTGAAACCAAAAGATTTTCATCATCGGTTAAAAAAAGTTTTTTCCCTTTACCTTCGTATAATAATGCACCTTTGTTCACGTCTGCTCCTCAATTATTTTTTGATTGCAAGTACTTTGATTGCATCAACAGCACTTTTTAGTTGTAAATCTTTAAATAAACTCTCTTGAGTAATTATTTCTTTATCTGTTTTTTGAGTTTCTTTTACTTTTGTTTTGTTTTCTTTTTTGTTTTCATCCACTTTTTTAAGTTCACTCTGTAAATGTTTTTTTAAATCTTTTTCTTTGAGCGATTGTTCATTGTTTTTATGAGGGACACTTCCTGGATAAACAAGAATATCAGGAGTAACGCCTTCTGCTTGAATAGTTCGTCCACTTGGAAGATAGTAACGTGCAATAGTTAAACGAATTGCTTCATTGTCAACCACAGGTAAAACGGCTTGTACACTTCCTTTACCAAAGGTTTTTTCACCAATAATTACTGCACGTTTATGATCTTGTAATGCACCACTGACGATTTCACTAGCACTAGCACTTCCGCCATTAACGAGTACAACGAGAGGTGTTTTCGTCAGCGTTCCTGCTTTGCTGGCACGGTATTCTTCATTTTCTGATTCTAAGCGACCTTTTTGTGAGACAATAATGCCCTCTTCAACAAAAATATCTACAAGTCCAACAGCTTGATTTAAAAGCCCACCAGGATTGTTTCTGAGATCTAAGATAATACCTTGAACTTTTTTATTTTTAGTAATGGCTTCTTGCACATCACCTACAATATTCTTGTCAAAATTAACAACACGAAGATAAAGTATATTTTCGTTTTCGAACTTTTTTGAATAGACAGATTCAATCTTAATAATGTCTCGTACAATTGGAACAATAAGAGGCTTGTCTTCCCCCTCTCTTACAATCGTAAGTTCAATATTTGTTCCAGGTTTTCCCCTCATGAGGTTCACTGCTTCATCAATGGTCATATTAAGGGTTGATTGTTTATTGATTTTTAAAATAATATCTCCAGCTTTAACGCCTGCTTTATCCGCAGGTGTGCCTTCCATGGGTGCAATAATGGTAAGCGCACCATCTTTTTGGCTAATAGTAATTCCAAGACCTCCAAATTCACCATCTGTTTGGATTTTTAAATCTTTAAAGTGTTTTTCATCAAGATAGGCAGAGTGCGCATCAAGATTATTTAGGAGTCCTTCAATAGACTTTTTGACAATCTCATCAATTTGAATGTCATCAACATAATATTTTTCAATAGTAGCTAAAACACGTGTGAATTTAGCCAGTGATGCAAGCCGACTCTTTTCACCCTCAGCATTATCTGCAAAAAGTGTGGAAGAAAAAAAGCTTGTAATACCTACAAAAGTAGCAATAAAGCCAACCGTGGCAAAGGGTAAATGTCTCATAATGTGTGTATGCTCCTCGCATGGGATGCGTTAGTATCTTAAAGAGAGGGATTATAGTGCAGTTTCCCTAAAACTTCTATGAAAGAGAGGACTTTTTTGGTTGCTTAAATATTTGAAAATAAATTATAAAATGATTCTATTGGACTAAATAAACTTGACAATAATAGACTAAAGTTGTAAAATTCCACAAAAGCAGTAAAATTACATAAAATGAATACAAAGGGAGATGAGATGAATTCACTTTTTGAGCAATTAACCAACCAAATGCGAGAAGCAATTGAAAGTGCGATTAGCCTTGCTTTGCATGCAAAAAATAATGAAGCAACACCTTTACATGTAACGTGGGGATTAATAACGAATTCTGCTTCAATTTTGAATCAAGTCTTTAATAAAATGAATATTGAAAAGAGTGCCATCGAGCTAGAAATTAAAAGTGAAGTTCAAAAATTACCAACAGTTTCACAGGTTAGCAAAGAAACGATTACCTTATCAAGAAGTCTTGTTGAATCATTACAAAAAGCAGAAGGATTGATGAAACAAAAAGGAGACAGTTACCTTTCTGTGGATACATGGTTATTGGCTAATATTGACGTAGATCCACTAAAAAAAATACTCTCAAAGTATCTAGATGTGTTGCAATTTAAGAAAAATCTTGAAGCACTTCGTGGTGGTAAAAAAATTGATAAGCAAAGTGCTGATGAAAATTTGGAATCGCTTGAGAAGTATGGTATTAATCTTACCAAACTTGCCAGTGAGGGTAAACTTGATCCTGTGATTGGACGGGATGAAGAGATTCAAAGAATGATGCAGATTTTGATTCGAAAAACCAAAAATAATCCTATCTTAATTGGTGAACCAGGAACCGGAAAAACAGCGATTGCAGAGGGCTTAGCACTTAAAATTTCTCACAATGATGTTCCTTTAAGTTTACAGAATAAAAGCGTTGTAGCTTTGGATATGAGTGCTTTGATTGCTGGAGCAAAGTATCGTGGTGAGTTTGAAGATCGTCTTAAAGCTGTAATTGATGAAGTAAAAAAAAGTGGCAATGTCATTTTATTTATTGATGAAATTCATACCATCGTGGGTGCGGGGGCTAGTGAAGGAAGCATGGATGCAGCAAACATCCTTAAACCAGCTCTTGCTAGAGGAGAACTGCATACGATTGGTGCAACAACGCTCAAAGAGTATCGCAAGTATTTTGAAAAAGATGCTGCTTTACAGCGCCGTTTTCAGCCTGTAACGGTTAATGAACCAAGCATCAATGAAGCGTTGCAAATTTTAAGAGGCATTAAAGAGCATTTAGAAGCGCACCATAATGTGAGTATTCAAGACTCTGCACTTATTGCTGCGGCGAAGCTAAGTTCTCGCTACATTAGCGATAGGTTTTTACCTGATAAAGCGATTGATTTGATTGATGAAGCCGCTGCTGAGCTTAAAATGCAAATTGAGAGTGAACCCACGGAGCTTAGTCGTATTAAACGAGCTATTAGTACGTTGATGGTTGAAAAAGAAGCACTTTTAATGGAAAAAAATAAGAAGAATGATGAGCGCCTAAGTGCCATTGAAAAAGAACTAGGCGATGCTAAAGAGAAAATGCGTTCTTTGGAGACACAATTTGAAAATGAAAAGCAGGTTTTCAACGATATTGCAGCCATTAAATCACAAGCAGAAGCTCTGCGTAGAGAAGCTGAGATGGCGAAAAAACAGAGTGAATTTAACAAAGCTGCTGAAATTGAGTATGGCAAACTTCCTGAGCTTGTGAAAAAAGAGGAAGAGTTAAAACTTAAATGGGAAAAGATGGTTGAGAGTGGAACACTCCTTAAAAACAGCGTTGATGAGGAGATGATAGCCACTATTGTCAGTAAATGGACAGGAATTCCTGTCAATAAAATGCTCCAAAGTGAGAAAGCCAAAGTCTTACATGTAGAAGAATATCTTAAAAAAGAGGTTGTGGGACAAGATGTTGCGATTAAAGCAATCGGTAGAGCCATTAAACGTAATAAAGCAGGTCTTAGTGAGCAAAATAAACCCATTGGGAGTTTTCTCTTTTTAGGACCAACAGGTGTTGGAAAAACGCAAAGTGCGAAGGCACTCGCCAATTTCTTGTTTGACACCACCAAAGCGCTCATTCGTTTTGATATGAGTGAGTACATGGAAAAACATTCGGTGAGTCGTTTAGTTGGGGCACCTCCAGGATACGTGGGTTACGATGAAGGTGGACAATTAACCGAAGCGGTGCGAAGGAAGCCTTACAGTGTTGTATTATTTGATGAAATAGAAAAAGCGCATCCTGATGTCTTTAATATTTTGCTTCAAGTTTTAGATGAAGGGCGTTTAACGGATAATAAAGGTGTTACCATTGATTTTAAAAATACGATTATTATTCTAACGTCTAACATTGCTAGTGCAAAGATTATGGAGTTTGAGGGTGAAAAGCGTACCGAAGAAGTGATGAAAGAGCTACGTACGCATTTTAAACCTGAATTTTTAAATCGTTTGGATGATATTATTATTTTCAATCCGCTTAGTGAAGATGGTTTGCGTGAGATTGTCAGCATCATGTTTAAAGATATTGAAACAAAACTTGCCCATAAAGAGATAAAAGCTACGTTGACAAATGCCGCAAAAGCATTGATAGCAGAGGCTGGATTTGATCCTGTATATGGTGCTCGTCCTCTTAAAAGGGCATTGTATGAACTTGTAGAAGATAAACTAGCTGAAATGATTTTAGAAGATATTTTGCATGAAGGTGAGAGTATTGTTATTGATGCCAGAAATAATGAGATAGTGATTACGCATTAGTCATTTAAAAAATTATCTTTACATGTAAGAATTATTTTACATGTAAAGATCTTATTCACAATCTTTTTCTTGGACGGAAAATTTAAAGAGTTCCATATCGCTTAAATCGTAAAAAACATAGATAAAAATGGCACCTTTTTTAAGGAGCATACGAGTTTCATAATCACTGCACAAATAGCTTTTGTTATTTTCGAAGGTTGTTTTTATTAAGGTTCCTTTGTCTGCCGTTAGGATGGTTTGTACGTGTTCGTTTGCAGAGTTAATGCGATTGCGGTATTCGATTGCATTTTGTACACTCACGATATCAACTAGTGTGGTATAGTCGTCTAACATCATAGGTAAATGCTCTTTTGTACCATCTCTAATGATTGATAAGATTTTTGGAATATCTTCCTCACTAATTTCATCTAAATCGTTAGTGATATCAGCGAAGAGTGTTGAAATAAGTGTTAAAATGGTTAAAAATTTTTTCATAACTTTCCTTTGGCGAAATTCTACAATAAAATCACTAATTTTTTAATAGGAAAATATAGTTTATGACTTATCTTGACTGGTTTCTTGAACATAATAAAAAGCACCATATAATTGTTGAAAAACTGATAGCCAAAGGTTATAAAAAAGAAGCAATTATTGATTACTTTGTGTATGAAAATATGGTGAAAATGGAACCTGCTTTTTGTCTTTTATATGCACATCATGAAAAATGCCATAAAAGAGATTATCTCAATTGTTATTTATGTGCGTGTCCTCATTTCCGTTTTAATGATTTGGGGATAAGGGAGGAATTTGGAATGTGCATTAAAAGTGAATGTGCGATTGAATCAAAAAATAGTGCTAATTTTGTGCATCAAGAGTCAGTGCATTTAGACTGTTCTGCATGTAGTATCCCGCATACAAAAGCGTTTGTCAATAAATATTTTAATGTAGAATGGCACGTGATAATGCATGAATGTCACTGTATAAAATAAACAGGTTATTTTATAAGTTCAATTAATGTCTCTTGCGTTGGCGATGTAGAGGGTTTAATGAGTGTAAAATTGTCTTTTTCTTCATGGCATGCTTTGCACGCTCTTAGTGCTTGATGAGCTTCTACATCTTTTTGTGCATAAATTTTATTACGTGAGTGGCAATCAAAACAGTCCTGTCCACATTGTCCACTTTTTGAGGGGGTGTTGTGACATGATGTGCATTCTTTTAAAATTCGATGGTCTTGATCATTGATATAAGGGTTTAACTTTGGATGGCACTCTAGGCAACTTCCTCCACAAGCAAAGAGAAGATTTTGTAAACTAACACTAACAAAGAGCAATAATACTATTTTAAACACGAATAGAGCCTTCAAAATCGAATTGGTATTTTAAGATGAAAAGCGATTTTAGTATTACAATGGTTATATAAACCTTAATATTATCAAGGTAATTTCAATGACACATAAAAAGTATTCTATGCTTAAATAATGGGGTCTTCTTAATTTAAGCTTATGCAATTTTAAGTAAAGCTGAGGTAAAATCCATACCTTAAATTATTTTTTATATAAAGGAACTTTTAGATGAAAAGAACGTATCAGCCACATAGTACACCTAAAAAGCGCACACATGGC
>RZYK01000133.1 GCA_009930355.1 Campylobacterota bacterium
AAATGCCTTTACATGTAAGGATATTTTAAATTTAGTCAGAACGTGGTATAATGAAGCATAGTTACTTCTTCAAACCTACACCAATCACGTACGTTTTATTGAGATGTAAACCTTAAATTTCGAGGAGAATTTTTTGCAAGAGTTTAGAAATATTGCCGTGATCGCACACGTTGACCACGGAAAAACGACCTTAGTGGATGAGTTGCTAAAGCAATCAGGTACGTACAGTGCCCACCAAAAAGTAGAAGAAAGAGCAATGGATAGCAATGATTTGGAGAAGGAGCGTGGTATTACCATTCTTTCTAAAAATACAGCGATTCGTTACAAAGAGACTAAGATTAACATTATTGACACTCCAGGCCACGCCGATTTTGGTGGTGAGGTTGAGCGTGTTTTAAAAATGGTTGATGGTGTTTTGCTTCTTGTTGATGCACAAGAAGGTGTTATGCCACAAACCAAATTTGTTGTGAAAAAGGCATTGAGCCTTGGACTCTGCCCAATTATTGTTGTGAATAAAATCGACAAACCAGCTGCTGATCCTGATCGTGTCATTGATGAAGTATTTGACCTTTTAGTCGCGCTTGGTGCGAATGAACAACAACTTGAATTCCCTATTATTTACGCTGCTGCTCGTGATGGTTATGCTAAATACAGCATGGATGATGAGAACAAAAATCTTGAACCTCTTTTTGAGACGATTATCAAGCATGTTCCAGCTCCTTCTGGTAAAGCAGAAAATCCTCTTCAACTTCAAGTTTTTACCCTTGATTATGACAACTATGTGGGAAAAATTGGTATTGCACGTATTTTTAATGGAACCATTAAGAAAAATGAGACGGTATTGTTGGCAAAAGCCGATGGCGAACAAGTGCGCGGACGTGTATCAAAATTGATTGGATTTCATGGTTTGGATCGTATTGATATTAATGAAGCAGAAAGTGGTGACATTGTAGCGGTAGCTGGTTTTGAAACCCTTGATGTGGGTGATAGTTTGGTTGATCCCACTAATCCTATGCCACTTGATCCTTTGCACATTGAAGAGCCAACACTCTCCGTTGTTTTTGGTGTAAACGATTCTCCATTTGCAGGACTTGAGGGTAAGTATGTCACTTCAAATAAACTTGCAGAGCGTCTTGAATCTGAGATGAAAACGAACATTGCAATGCGATATGAGTCTGAGGGTGAGGGTAAATTTAAAGTCAGTGGACGTGGAGAACTTCAAATTACTATTTTGGCTGAAAATATGAGACGTGAAGGTTTTGAGTTCTCACTAGGACGCCCTGAGGTTATTATTAAAGAAGAAAATGGCGTTAAAATGGAGCCGTATGAGCATCTTGTGATTGATGTTCCTGATGAATTCACGGGTGCGGTTATTGAAAAATTAGGTCGCAAAAAAGCAGAAATGAAAGCGATGAACCCAACAGGTGATGGACAAACACGTATTGAGTTTGAAATTCCTGCACGTGGTTTGATTGGTTTTCGTGGACAATTTTTGACCGATACCAAAGGTGAGGGTGTTATGAACCACTCTTTCTTAGAATTCCGTCCTTTAAGTGGCGAAGTTGAACATCGTAAAAATGGCGCATTGATTTCTATGGAGACTGGTACAGCGATGGGTTACTCACTCTTTAGTTTACAAGAGCGTGGTATTTTATTTATTGATGTACAGGTTAAAGTCTATGCGGGTATGATTATTGGTGAGCATTCACGTCCAAATGACTTAGATGTGAATCCAATTAAGGGTAAACCACAAAGTAACGTTAGAAGTAGTGGAGCAGATGAAGCGATTAAACTTGTTCCTCCTCGAAAAATGAACCTTGAGTTAGCGCTTGAGTGGATTGAAAATGACGAATTGGTTGAGGTCACACCAACCAATATTCGTATTCGTAAAAAATACCTTGATCCAACTGTACGCAAGCGTATGAGTCGCTAAAAGATTCTTTACATGTAAAAAGATTTTGCCATATAAAAGTGGCAAAATCTCTCAAACTTAGGAGTTGTTATGCAGACTTTTTTCATCGTTTTGGGTGTTATGCTTTTGATTGTTGTATTTATGTACAACTCTTTAATTTCTAAAACAAATCAAGTTGAAAATATTTTTGCAGGGCTTGATGCGGTTCTTAAAAAACGTTATGATCTTCTTCCTAATCTTATTGCGAGTGTTAAAGAGTATATGGTGCATGAGCGTGAAACATTAGAAAAAATAACCGCATTACGCACCCAAGCACTTCAAACCAACCTTCATAGTCATGAAAAAATTGCTTTAGATAAAGAGCTGAGTTCCATGTTAGGTGGGCTAATGGTAGCAGTTGAAAACTATCCGACACTCAAAGCCAATGAAAATTTTTTACACCTACAAGGGACGCTTCATGAAATTGAAGAACAAATTTCTGCAGCACGCCGTGCGTACAATCAAAGTGTGACTGATTATAACAATGCCATTGAGATGTTCCCTAGTAATGTGATGGCAGGCTTTATGAAATTAAGGCGCAAAGAGGTTTTTAATATTCCTTCGCAAGAGCGTCAAAATGTGGATGTCAAAAATCTTTTTCAAAAATAGGTAGCGGTTGTGAAAAAACGTGCATCGATTGTGGATTATTATTATGAATCGATGTATCCTGAACTTGAAGTATTAGAACAAGATCGATTGGTCATTGTTTCAAAATTAAAAAAAGCTGCATTTTTTCTCTTTTGTTTTGCCATCATTGTTTATCTTCTTCTACACCAGAATTTTCATATGGAATTTTTAGAAGCATTTATGCTCTCTTTTGGAAGTGCTTTTATGCTGTTCATGTTTGTTTATCGTCACGAAAGTGCAGGATACAGTATGCTCTTTAAAGATCATGTGATTGAAAAAATCATCCATTTTTTAGACCCCTCACTGATGTATCACAAGCATCGTTATCTTTTGGAAAATGTGTATCAAAAGAGTGAACTTTTTATTGAAGCGTATGATCGTTATCGTGGTAGTGATTTAGTGGAAGGCTTTATTGAAGGGGTGGGTGTTCAGTTTTGTGATTTACATGTAGAAACAAAATACCGTACAAAAAATGGCAAAGAGGAGTGGAAAGATATCTTTTCAGGACTCTTTTTTGTAGCAGATTTTAACAAACATTTTCAGACAAATGTGGTGGTTTTACCTGATCATGCAGAGCGAATACTCGGTATCGTTGGTTCGTGGCTTCAAAGTATGAATATAGGCAGAGGAAAGCTGATTAAGTTAGATGATGCTTTATTTGAAAAGTATTTTGTCGTGTATGGAGAGGATCCTATCGAAAGTCATTATATTTTGACGCACGCTTTAATGGAAAAAATAGTGCAGTTACGCCAAAAAAGTGGCAAAAATCTTTATCTCTCTTTTGTGGATTCTAAAATTTATATTGCCATAGAGTACAACAAAGCGCTTTTTGAGCCGATATTGTGGAAGTCCTTATTAAAATTCTCTTATATCAAAGAGTATGTGGAGCTTCTATCAATGCTGATAGGCATTGTAAAGCATTTTAAATTGGATGAAAAACTTTGGAGCAAACGCTAATGTTTAACGAACGATTACTTAAGATTTCACTTACTTTTATAGCGATTCTTATTCTTCTTGGAATTATCATGATTAATTATGCGCTCCATGATGATGGAACACGCTCATCGTATGAAAATGTCTCTTCTACTAAAAGTGTAAAGGCTAGTAATAATGCCAATGAGGTAAGCCTTGATACTGTTTATATTAATATCAAATCTTCTAAATACAAAATTTTAAAAGCCGATATGGCACTTCAAATGAAAAGTGCACAAGATAAAAAAGCATTGCAAGGCAATATGCAAAATGTACGTAATGCCGTTTTACGCTATTTGAACGAAATGGAAGCGAATGGTTTAGAAACCAATAAAGGAAAAGACCGTCTTAAAGAAGAGCTGATTTACATGCTTGAGGGAAGTTTTGGTTACGAAGTTGAGACGATTTACTTTAAAAACTTTATTCTCTCCCCTTGAAAAAGTACAGGCTAATATAGGCTAAAAGTGCTACGATACTTGCGTATAAATAAAGATAGACTCCATAAAAATATCCTGCCAATAATGCCCCCACAAATCCCCCTAACCCAAACGATATACCATAATAAAATTGAGCAGCTAGCTTTTTATGGCTGTAAAGGGTGTATAAAAGACTAAGCGCTGCTGTGTGATGAAGGGCAAAGCTAAAGGCATGTAGAGATTGGGAGAAGTACGAGATTAAAAGAGAAGATGGAAAAGCAAAGAGTAAAAACCATCGGATGACAGTACTTAAAACACTAAAGCGCACTAAAGTTAGGAGCGTAAAACGCTGTAAAATAGGCGCTTGAAAATAAAAAAGCACAATTTCACACATGACTCCGAATGCCCATAAATAACTGGTTGTTTCTAAACTAATATGATGGTCTGTTTCATAGATGGTAAAAAAGTTATAAAACGCTCCAAAACTAACTTGCATCAGAAAAAGAGCTATCCAAAAAAAGCTTACATGTAAAAGGTTAAAAGGTTCATTTTCTTCTGAAGAAGGAGCAAAGTTTGGGTTGTTGTATGTGAGCCAAAAAGCAAAAAAAGCAGTTAAGCCAATGGCAAAAAGAAGATAATGCAAGCCATTGGTATAATCATTTAAATGACGTGCAAGAATAATAGCAATCAGCATAAAGCCTATTGATCCAAAAAGACGAGATTTACCGTAACGTTCTTTTTGAAGATGTTCCATCGCATAGGTTTCAATATAGGGTAAAATGAGTCCCAAGCACGCACCAAGAAGCATATTGGGTAACATAAAAAAGTAAAAATTGTGAATGCTTATATAAAAGAGTAAAACAGCAGCTATAGCGCCTATCAATGCTGTATAAAACGTTTTTTGTGTAAGCTTAAAATGTTTGAGAAAGAAAAAAGGGACAATAAAACGCATGAGTGGGGCAAGTGCAAAAATAGTACCAATTTGCAAAGCGCTATAGCCTAGCATTTGGAGAATTTTAGGCATAAAAATAACATAGACACCCGTGACAATAAAATAGAAAAAGAAAAACCCTGAGATTTTAAAAAAAATCATTTGCAAAGGGGGGCAGTATGGCTTAGAAGATCATATAAAGCTTGTTTGTCTTTACGAAAAAGGGGTAGAAAAAGTCCAAAGAGAGTAGCTGTGGTCATAACCATCACGCTATAACGTAAAAGAATACGTTGCCATGAAGGTTTTTTAAGGGAAGAGAGCTCTTTGAGCTCTATCTCATAGGCTTTATAGCCAGGCGTTTGTCCCTTGCGTACCAAAAAAAGTGTGGTAAGTACACCGTAAGAGAGTAAAATAAGCACCCACCCTTCTGCCATATGTTCTGCAAAGCCTTCTCGTGAGCCAAAGACAAGATAAAAAACAATGTATAAAATGGGCATTAATAGCATAAAAGAGTCAACAATAAAAGCTTTTAAACGTCTGGAAAAAGGTGCGATGACGTAAAGAGGTTGTGTGTTACGTACCTCTTTTTTAATGCCTTTTTTAGACTCTCGCCATCGCATAGGCTCTTAATTCCCTCTACTACCTGGTTTGTATGCAGTACTTCCCTCTTTACATAAAGGGCACTCATTTGGTTCGTAAATGTCAAATTCAAAATCTGCCAATGCAAAAAATGGAGCATCGTTTGGAAGTTTACATGTAGGCTTTGCACTTACATCGCTTCCGACACGCTTGCAAAAACCACGGTTGGCAAGGGCTGCGAAAGCGACAATCTCTCCACCCATACTTTGGGCAATTTTGGCTGCCTCAAGAGCCGAACCGCCTGTGGTAATAATATCTTCACAGACAAGAATTTTCTCACCCTTTTTTACTTCAAAGCCACGGCGAATGGTCATCTCACCATTC
>RZYK01000438.1 GCA_009930355.1 Campylobacterota bacterium
ACACTATTTTCTCCTAGCATTTTTTATCACACTTTTATACTGGGTACTAGATGCTTACGCACATCTTCTGATTGCTCAATCCACGTGGATGCAGGCTCTTCTGTTGCAAACGCCTTATAGTACACCATTGATGACATCGATTACTGCTGTGTTGCTTTTTTTTGCAACACTGATTCCTCTTTTATTAAAGCAAAAACCGCAAAAGGAGTCTGCTGATGAATTTAATGCGCTTGAAAAGCTCTCAAAACTTCTTTTTGCTTCCCTTGCAACCAAATTTAATGTCATCAAAGCCCAAGAAAAAATGGAAGAACTATTGCATCTTGAAGGTAGCTTACTGTTCATCTATGAGAAAGAAAATTTTAGTCTCTATAATGAAAATGAGTTTATTAAATCCACCTTTCGCTCAAAAGATATTTTTCCCTTCCGTACAAACCATGAAAGAAGTGTGGTTGAAGAGGTAGCCGTACGTTGTTTTATTGAAAAAACCCCTTTCGCCAAAGATGCAATTAAAATCAATAAAATGCCTATAACCCTTTTTAGTTTTTTACTCAAAGAAGAAGAGACACAAACTATTATAGGTAATCTTATGCTTGCAAGCAATGATCCTGATTTTATTGAAAAACATCAACCTTTAATTGATAAATATATTCTTATGCTTACCTTTGCACTCTCGCTTGCTTTCAAAAAAGAGCATTTAGAAAAATTAAATGCACAATACAGCAATGAAAGCGGTAGTTTTGACAAAATTCTTAATGTACTCAATTACGAAAAAATTGATGAATATCTTTTTTACGAATTTAAAAGACACAAACGCTATCGTACAGAGTTAACGCTTATGCTCATTGAAATTAATATGTTTGAAAACCTAAGCAAAGTCTTTCCTCAAGACTCTATCATCACGCTTAAAAAAGAGTTTATTCAACTGATTCACAAATACATCAGAGAAGTAGACATTTTTGGAAAATGGAGTAAAGATCGATTTGCTATTCTTTTGCCTGATAGTGATTTTAGAGCAGCCATGGGACTTGCAAAAAAACTGCAAGGTATTTTGGAGACAACAAAATTTTCAAAAGTAGGTAAAATCTTATAATACCCCAAGAAAAACAAACAATTTTTTAGAAAGTTTTATTCTCTTTGAGTAAAATTTGATTATAAAGAATAGGGGAAATAATGAGTAGAAAAAG
>RZYK01000439.1 GCA_009930355.1 Campylobacterota bacterium
AACATAAAAGGAAAAAATGATGGTGTGCGCTGAGAAACTGCAACGTCTTGTCATGGCTGGGGTACTTTTGGTGGCGATGTATTTGATGAGTATTGGCTCGATTTATGGAACCGTGTTACTTGGTTTTGTGATTGGCATGATTGTGATTTGGGCGATTACCGATTTTTGTCCTTCCATTTGGTTGTTTGCGAAACTCTTTGGAACGTGCAAATCAAGCCGATAAAAAGGCTTCTTCCTTTACATGTAAAAGGACGATTTAACCAACTTTGCGTTACAATCGGCTTAAATTATTTACATGTAAAGGTCGATCCATGATCAAACCCCTTTTGATAGAAATTGGCGTTGAAGAACTTCCTGCAATTCCCTTTTTAAAAGAACTTCCTACCATCGAAAAACAATGGCTTGATATTTTAGAAAAAAATGCTTTGGCGTGTGCGTTTGAGTTTTACTACACACCTCGTCGTTTAGTACTCTGGCACGAGTCTTTCCCGACTGAACAAGGAGAAAAAGAAGAGGAGTTTTTTGGCGCACCTCTGAGTGTTGCCCTTAAAGATGGCGCACCCACTCCTGCGGCTTTAGGATTTGCGAAAAAATGCGGTGTAGAATTTAGCGAAATTGCTACGGCGATGAAAGATGGCAAAGAGGTTTTGTACTACAAGCGAACCATTGCGCCTCAAAGTTCTAAACCACTGCTTAAAGAGATGATCGAGCAGTTTATTAAGGGGCTGAATTTTGGAAAGTCCATGCGTTGGGGCTTTTTGGAAGAGAGTTTTATTCGCCCGATTCGCTGGTTTGGCTGTATGTTAGGTGATGAACATGTGCCGTTTTCCTTATTTGGTGTCGAGTCTACCCCTTTTTCATACCCACACCGTACCATCTCGTATGAGCCTTTTGCATATATGTTTGCGGGCGATTATTTTGAGCGATTGGCTGAACGTGGCGTGGTGCTTTATCCTTCCAAACGTGAAGAGATCATTTTAAATGCGTTTAAAGCGATTGAGGCAAAAGAGGGTGTGAGCATTGAGATTGATGCTGAACTTTTGGCAGAAGTTGTGGCGATTACCGAGTATCCAACGGCGTTAATTGGAAGTTTTGAAGAGCGTTTTTTACGTCTGCCTCCTGAGGTGATTATTACCTCTATGAAAGAGAATCAACGCTATTTCCCTGTCTTTAAAGAGGG
>RZYK01000440.1 GCA_009930355.1 Campylobacterota bacterium
GTTGAGTTACCTGTTTTATCAAGGTTAATCACGCCTGAAACACCCTCAAAATTAACCGTTGATTTAATAGCGTTATTGATACAAATGCTATCTTCTGGATTGGCACAACGATTCATTGCATCGACCATAACGTTATATGCATCCGCACCTAAAGCAACAAAAGAATTCACCTCTTGTTTTCCTGTTTTTTTAGCATACGCAGCAATGAATTCTTTTGATGTTTGTGTCGGAGGCGCACCATAATCAAAGAAGTCGGTAAACATATGTCCCTCAACAGCGTCCCCACCTAAGTCAATAAACGTTTGATTGGCAACACCATCGGTTGAAAACATTGGCTTGCTTAAACCAATTTGTTTGGCTTGACGGGCAATCATAGAGACTTCAGGATGGTACATTGGTAAGAAAAGAAAATCAGGATTTACCGCTTTGATTTGAGAAACAACCGCTTTAAAATCTTTATCGCCTGAGCTTACTTTAATCTCCTTAACAATCTTTCCGCCATTTTTTGTAAAAGATTCTTTAAAGGCTTTGGCAAGACCTAAAGAGTAGACTTGTGCTTGATCGACAACCACAACCGCTGTTTTAAGATTTAAATCTTTCAGCGCATAATTGGCGACAACTTCGCCTTGAAACGAGTCTGTAAAACAAACACGACTTGCAAATTTTTTATTTTCTGTGAGTTTATCGTTGGTCGCAACAGGTGCAATAACAGGAATACTTTTTTTCTCAGCAATGGCCATAACTTGTGCCGTATTGGTACTCGTAAGCGCTCCTAAAATACCCACAACCTTATCCGAACTAATTAAACGTGTCGTTGCATTAGCCGTTTCAACTTTATCACCTTTGTTGTCGACCAAAATGAGCTTAATAGTATCGCCATTTTTAAGCTTGGGTTGCAATGAATTTGCAAACTCAATGCCTTCATAGGTGGTTTGTCCATAAGCAGCCACTGGTCCACTCATCGCCATAACAACACCCACATTAATCTCTTTCGCATAAGAAAACGTTGCCAAAACGGCAGCAGAGGTAGCAAGTAACGCCAATTTCTTCATGTCAACTCCTTAGTGTAGTTACTAAAAATGGTACTAAAAAGTTACTTAAGATCGAATCTCATAGGAAAGTGAGAGTGTATAAAAAATGAGCAGAAGAGAAAAAACGTGTAAAAAAGAAACCCCGCC
>RZYK01000134.1 GCA_009930355.1 Campylobacterota bacterium
AGGGATACTGAATAAAGCTAAAACTGAAAGGATGAGAAAGTGAAAACATAATCGTTGGCTATGGAATCACAAATGCAATTGAGGGATCCGGAAATCTTCCCTTCGGAGATGGTGTTGAAGCGTGCGCTGGGTGACCCGTCCTACACTCTGCTGGCCTTTTTTTTCGAGACGATCGCCGCCCTGGATATCTCAGAAGAAAAGAAAGATGAGTTCGCGGCGATGAAACCAGTTGGGAAGTTGATCCCCATGACATTTAATGTCAGTGAACAGGAACAACTCGATGAGCTGCTCACCGTTGTCCGTTTCAAGAAAAGCCTGAAGTGACGCTACTCCTGTGCATAGAATTTCTCCAGTCGCTCAATCTCCGGCTGGAAGAGCGAAACAATCCTTTTGGGCATCTTCTCGAAGAAGGTAAGCGTGATCTGTGGGGCGTTTTTCTTCATGCTTTTTTTCCAGGAACCTATGATGCGGCCGTTCAGCATGATGGTGGGTGAGAAGATACCGTTCTTGGTCATCACCTTGCTGTAATGCTCGGCGTCAATCATCTCGAAGCGATCCTTATAACTCACTACGAACTCATCGAAGGGGGCCAGCAGCAGTGCCGAAGGCAGATCTGAAGGGGGTGTCCGCAAATTATCGGGCATCCAGCACTCCCGCCCGTTGATGGTCTCCCGCATGAAATCGGAGCCAATCATCGCCAACGCCTGCCGGCAATCGGTCATCGTCAGGTTCGACCACCAGGCGAAATCCTGCAGGGTGGCGGGACCGTGGCTGGTGAAATAACGGCGCGCCAGTCGCTCCAGTGCCTCCTCCCGTGATATCTCCATCGTACGGGGCGCCCACTCCCCCAGCAGCGTGAAGGTCTGCCTACTCCCCTCCAGCTCGCCGTTCACGATAACCCCCTCCAGCTCCGCAAAGGAGAGCAACAGCTTCAGGTGATTGTCGTCGAGGGTCACGCCCCTCTCAGCCAGAGCTTCACCAATCTCCTGCTTGGAGAGATGTTTACCTCCTGTCAAGAACTCCTCAATAAGGGGTATGTAGCGGTACAGCAGCGATTCATCGGCACCCAGCATCTTCGCGTAGGAACGATAGACCGGTTTCAGTCGCGGGTAAGAGAGCGCATACATCCAGCGCAAATCCTCCGCAGCCACGAAATGCCATGTGGGGCGCAATATATGGGTGCGGATCACCTCTCCCCTGTTGAGCGCGTCGGTGATCGCTGTCGCGCTGCTGTCGGGCAGTCGCGAGCCGATGGCCCACTTAGCCATCTCCAGCGCCTGCGCCTGCATCGCCCCCATCCACGAAACAATTTCATGCGGCGATTTCATCTCATGCGTTGTGAGCAACTGGTTATGTAGACGAATAGTAAGTAATTCTGAACTGTTCATAGAAGGAACGATAAATAAATTTGAAATTAATATGCTGTTGCTTGTAATTGAGCCCCTCTACATATTATCCATTGAAAGACCAATAATATCTGTCTTGTATTTTGCTAAATGTTTCTGAATACTTTTAACCTTCGTCTCCAATTTTACCATATCAATCTTCTTCGCATTGCGTTTTACTTCTGCAATAATGGATGTTTTATCCAGATCATTCAAGGCGACTATATCGATTTCGTTTTCACCTTTACTATCCCAATAACTTCCGATTTCCGTGACTCGAACACTCTCAGAAATCTTCTCACGGAAATATTTCTCAAGGATCAGGCCGCTGTACTGCTCATAATTTTTGTCGATGTACTCCCGAAGCAAATCAAATCGGCCCATTTCAATTAAAGATTGGTTTGGGTAGATAAAGCGGAACCAGAAACGAAGATAGTTGTCATTCACACTCCATCTTGCTCTACGACTGCCAGGTTTAGAAAACATAGGTTTATTTCTCACAATAAGAGAGTACTCCTTTTCGAGATTGACTAAATAAGCCCCGGTATTTTTATCAATAATGGAATCAATCTCACTTTGCCTGTTTTTGCCTGATGCTATCAGTTGAAGTATTGAAAAATAGGTGCCGTACTCTTTACCAAATTCAGAAATAAGCAAGTCTTTTCCCTCTCCTATAAAAGGAGAATCGGCTCGTGTAACCATATCAAGCATCTGCTTATGTGTAACAGCACCTGCATCCATCAATAATTCAATGTATTTAGCTACTCCTCCTGTCAATAAGTACAAGCATAATAGATCTTCCGGGTTATATTTTGCATTATATTCCCTGAGTATCTCTTTTGTTACACTTACTGAAAAAGGCTGTAGTATTATTTTAGATGATAGACGTCCAAAAAGCGGTTCTTTTCGATTCTCAAATATCTTCATCATTAATGAATAGATAGAACCGCATGCAATGAAATTAATTCTTGCTTTGTCTTTATATTGATCCCATAAGTTTTGTATATCGCTGAATATAGCAGGATTCACACTTTCAAATTCCTGAAACTCGTCAATAATTAATGTAAAATGCTCCCGGGTCGCAAAAATCAAAAGCTGCTCAAAAAGATCCCGGAATTGAGTGATTGTTCCAAATATTTTTAATCCCAACATCTTTTCAGCATCACTCTGAAATTGGCTACATAATAAATTTTCATTTTTACGGGCAACAAATAAATAGAGATATTTTTGACCCCTGACCGATTCTAAAAGAAGGGATGTTTTACCAATACGTCGTCTCCCTACCATTACAGTAAAACATGCACTTTTCTCTGACTGGTTTTTGTTCTGTAACAGTATTTCCTGTTCTTTTTTTCTATCGTAGAATTTCATATGATGAAATATTTTTCTATCAAAAGGTTCATATAGAACTCATTTTTAATTATTTGCTTTGGCTTTAATGACAATCATGCTCGTTTCATAAGTCATACAATTAAACGACCGTTATCTTAATGGCCATTACAAAAATACAATATATTTGAATATATCGGTATTATTTGTAAATATATTTATCTTTTTGACAAGGCTCTATCCCGATAAATTATTACTTTTACTGAAGCATTTTGAAGTGCTACTACAAGCGGCAGTTGACTCAAGTAACTTAAAAAATGATGACAATTAAACAGATTACAGAAGAGAAGAAACAGTTTCTTGACTTGTTGCTCCTGGGCGACGAGCAGGAAAGCATGATTGACCGTTATCTGGATGAGGGTGATCTCTTCGCATTGTACGATGATGATCATCTGAAGGCTGTCTGTGTGGTCACTCAGGTGGACAGCCTCATCTGCGAACTGAAGAACATTGCCGTTTATGAGCAGTTTCAGGGGCATGGATACGGGACCGCATTGATTGGATATATCTCTGAGCACTACAGGAATCGGTATGAGACGATGCTTGTTGGCACCGGTGAAACACCCTCCATCATGTCGTTCTACCGAAAGTGCGGCTTTGAGCCCTCTCACAGGATCCCGCACTTCTTTACCGACAATTACGACCATCCGATGTTTGAAGAGGGCGTTCAACTGGTTGACATGGTTTACCTGAAGAAACAGTTACGATGACCCACAGCAGACTTGAGGTTCATTATGAAGCCCCTGTAAGCTGATATTCTTGATGTTGAGATGAACCGATTTTTATTTGCTAAAAAGCTGCTCAAAAAAATGCTTCTTTATTCAGCGTAAGATATTTGGTACACCTACCTGATGCCATATTTTGCCAATATCTGCATGACCGGTTCTTCAATGGAGCGGCTCCACAATGAATAACCATAATCATTGGGATGGATACCGTCGACCGATGTTTCATGGTTGTCAGATGCATTTGGTGTGATCAAATAGACATCATTGAACCTCTCTTTCTCCTTGCCGTTTTTAAGCTCGTGGAAGATCTCCTCAACTGCCTCTGCTTTTGCTGTTTCCCTCTCATCCACCACCCTATCCAGATTCCTCTTCTCACGGTAGATTGTCCGTTGGAAAATGAGCGGTTTATTGGGATGTGCTTTGATTAGTCGATCTATGAACGGCAACAAACGTTCACGGATCAATGCTGCATCGGGATTGGAGAAAGTGTCGAAGATGAAAGCATCGGCCTCAAGTTCCTCGAGAACAGTCGTGTAATAGGGCTGCATCATGCATCGTCCGCTTGCTGCTATCGAAACAATCTGTAAACCGGTGTGGCGCATGAACTGCATGGGCCAGCTCATACCGGCACGAGTGGTGCTAACTCCCTGGGTGAACGATGAGCCGTACACTGCAATGCGATGACGGAAGTCGGATTCAATCGGCTCTATATAAGCATCGTTGTCAATCCCTATCTTGCAGGTGTGAATCTCGGAGTACATGGGCAAGTAAAGCATGAAATCGTGTGCTGTTCCATCCATGTTTTCAATGAGGGTGAATGTGTCTTCCTTTCCTTCCTGATAATTCCTGTTTGCACCGCTGGCTGCATATTGCCATTCGCCACGTTCGTTTTTAAAGTAAAGGTCGTATCCCCTGAATGCGATTGGCATTGTGGAGACCGTGTTGTAGACATATCCCCAATTGGTGGACATGGTTATTTTCGTGGTGTTGCTTTTAAAGAGCACCGACATCCCCACCGGACATCGTACCTGCCGGTTTTCAGTCGTATTGAATCCCTTGAATACCAAAGTGTCTATGCGATGATAAGGGTTGGGGGTGTCAGGGAAAGGTTTGCCAATAAGATTCAGTTCACTGGCATCGGTGTACTTGATCTCCTGACTCTTAATTGAGAGAATCGCAGCAAATAGTAGTACGGAAAGGATAATCTTTTTCATTTGATTCATAATTTAGCAATCAAAGGTATCACATGGAACTCGCTCTTAATCAACTGCTTTGGCAACAATGATGATCATGCTCGTTTCATAGAGAATTGATGATACCACAAAGTTACGATTTCTCATCGGCATTTGTTCAAGGTTGAAAGGAAAAGCAATGGTTGTAGTGAGAGGTATAAAAAGATGCCGGATTAATTACCTTGAAAGTGAAATCCTCTGATTTGGAAGATTCCAGCATTGCTATACAATCGGGTGGTCAAATTAAAATGTGTCAGGTATTATTTACACTACCTTAACAACAATAACTATTGAATGATATTGATAATGTTTTTCTCAAAAGGATCAATAATAATTGAGAATAAATTCATTAAACTATGTAATATAGCGACTGTCCAATAAGGCCTATTCTCAATTCTGATGATATATGTAAACATCAACAACGCACCGATAAAGAAGTTATAAACAATATATGATAAACTATAAAAATGGATCAAGCCGAATACTGCTGCACTTAATAAGACAATAAAAAACTTATTTTGATTTAACCAGCCAATTATTGATAATAATTTATATACCCACTTTTGAAAAATCAGTGTTTCAATTAGAGGTGCCAGAATAACCACTTCTAATACTTGCCTACCCAATCCGGCGCTCATTATTGTTTCATTTGGTGTAGGAGAAAATAAGATGTCAAATTTTTCCAGAAAGTAATAATAAACAGGACTCCATATGACATAAAACACTAAGAATGATATAAATAGATATAACACAAAAACAAAAGAATTGCTTTTCCTTAGTAATGTGAGTATTTTATTCATATGGCGTTATTCAATTTATTTTATCTCTTTGTCCATAAATAAATTAGGAATGAGACAAAAGCTCCGGACAATGTGGCAATTATTTTATACATAACATAATTATCCGCCCAATTTCCTCGGAACAGTAAAATACTTATCAGTACTCCCAAAGCATTCATTATCGAAACGCTAAAATTTTCATACAAAAACACTTTTAAATTATTAATACTAAAATTAATTTGTAACTTATTGCGCGCATTTAAATTACAGGGATAAAATTAGTGGGGCAAAGTG
>RZYK01000441.1 GCA_009930355.1 Campylobacterota bacterium
CTTCTTCGTCATCCCGCTATGCACCCTCCACGTCATCCCAGTATGCACCTGAGCCGGCTTTACAACACAATTATTATTTAATTTCCCTTCTTTTCTCAATTACTTCCGGCAATTCCTTTATTTTTTCGGCTTCCATTAACACTTGAAGCTGATATTGTGCGATTTTGTATAGAGTATCAAAACGATCAGCCTTATCCATTCCTTCTTTTAGCAGCTCAGCATTGTGGGTTTCCAAGTTTGATAATACCGTCAGTTCAAGAATAGAAGCGTAGTCTCTGATATTATAATTCTTTGGAATATCCGGATTCGCATCACGCCACGCTTTGGCTGTGCATCCGAACAGCGCTACATTCAGCAGATCAGCTTCGTCAGCATACGCAAGCCATTCCATACTTTTTGCAAAATTCTTTTGCGGTAAAACATAATTCTTTACTGCATCTGTATGGATCAGGTAATTGTTCTTAGACAAAAAACGCTTTGCGGTCCACTCAAGCTTTAAACGGTCATTTTCGTCGTCTTTAAGTCGTTGGTATTCTTTGAGCAGGTACAGTTTAAAGATGGGACTGATCGCTGACCCGAATTCAAACGCAATATCTTTATGTGCATATGTACCACCATACCTCCCGACCTGAACATACATTCCAATTGCGTTTGTTTTTTCTATCCATTCTTTTGCGCTCAGCGTGAAAGTATGGAGACCGGCTCCGCTTTTAAAGTGGTCGAATTCGACCACTTTAAAAGCGGGGTTATATAAAATTTCCCAAGTACCCAAAAACTCCAGAGTAGATCGGGTGCGCAGCCAATTTTTGATAATATCCGCTGCTCGTGGTGCGTCCGCCCGAGCTTTCACCATATCTGTCAGGCAGATGTAGTCATTTTGATTGACATTCATGATCGTTACAGGAATATTCTGTACAGTAATTAAGGAAGTTTTTTTCAAATTACTCATGACTCTGTCCCTCCAAGCAATAAGAAATTGGTATTCCAAGTCGAGAAACCGATATTGTCAATATTTTTACAACCACTCAACAATATCAAGGGCCAATTCCCCGGCGGATGAAGCTTCCGCCAAATTCTCCAGCGACAGTGATATCTTTCTGCCACTACAACCGTTTCACCATTGCTTCACCACAGCTTCACGCCGATGGTTTTCCGGCAGCTTCACTAT
>RZYK01000135.1 GCA_009930355.1 Campylobacterota bacterium
AAGTCTTAAAAATTGCAATTGTTTTATTTTTTTATACTTCATTCGCTTATGCAAATGAAATTTTACTCCTTCATTCTTACAATAAAGGTCTAAAATGGAGCGATGGTATTTCAAAAGGTGTTGAAGATGTCATAAAAAAACATCCACAGTATGAATTAACGACAGAATATATGGATAGTAAGAAGATAGAGTCAGATAAATATTTTGAAGAACTATTGGTCTTATACCGCAAAAAATTTGCACATCGTCACTATAAAGCTATTATTGCTGCTGATAATTATGCCTATGAATTTGCGCTCAAGTACCACCAAGAACTCTTTGCCAATACTCCTGTTATTTTTTGTGGCGTTGAAAATTTTGATCCAAAAGATATCACGCCTTATCATAAACCTTATTTTACAGGTGTCGTGGAATATAAAGATATTCGCAAAAATTTAGAGCTCATCCAACAACTTTTTCCTGCCATTAAAATGGTGTATATTATCAGTGATGATGCGTACTCTTCTTTGGTGATTAAAGATCAAATTATTGAGGAATCTAATTATTTTAAAGATAAATTTCGTGTAGTATTTGACAATAAAATTGATTTTGATAAGATTGATGAAAAAATCAATAAACTCCCTCGCCATAGCGCTATCTTATTTACAAGCTTTTATCGTGACATGCATGGTAAATATGTTCCGTACCATAAACTTCAAGCTTTTTTTCAACGCTCAAAATTCCCCATCTTTGCACTTAACCATATCCATCTCAACGAAGGTGTGATTGGTGGATTTATGGTCAATCCTTACGAACAAGGCGCAATAGCAACTAAAAATGCATTTGCGCTGATTCAAGGAAGAGCCATCAACACATTACCTGTAGAAATTCCATTGGGAAATTATACCTTTGACAATCATGTTTTACGCAAATTTGGTATCCCTCTTAGCGATGTTCCTTCACCTTCTGAAGTCATTAATGGCGTTGAAAGCTTTTACGAAAAACATCAAAAATTTGTTGAAAATGCTTTTGCATTGATGCCTCTTTTACTTCTTTTAACAACTATTTTAATTTTAAATGTCATTAAACGTATTTCACTCGAAAAAGAGCTCTTGCGCCAAAATAAACTCGATTATGTTCTTCTAAACAACATTCAAAGTGCTATTTTTTGGAAAGCAAATGATGGAAAGATACTAGGCTGTAACGATCTTTTGTGTCAAATTTTAGAGCGTGAAAAATACGATATTATTGGAAAGCACGTTAAAGAAGTCATGCCTGATATTTGTGAGCTCATTCAGGAAGTACCGCTTGATAGCCCACAGAGTGCTGAGATTGAAATTGCTATACCCTATAAAGAAAAAAGGGTTTTTGCAGCACGTAGAACCTATTACACCGATGAAAAAAATCATGAAGCAGGTGTTGTTACCATTTTGACAGATATTACAGAGAAAAAGCGCATTGATACAGAACGCAAACGCCACGAACAATTTGTTATTCAACGCTCCAAGCAGTCTGAAGTAGGAGAGATGATTGCCAGTATTGCCCATCAATGGAAAACGCCGTTGGTCGAAATTTCAGCGATTGCACAAGAGCTTATTTACAAACGCCGTAAAAAATCTTTGGACGAAGAAGATACCCAAAAATTTGTCGAAGACATTATGACGCAAGTCAAATACATGTCCAATACCATAGATGATTTCAGGCAGTTTATTAAGCCCTCAACCAAGCAAACGATGTTTAATGTCAAAGAAGCGGTCGATTCAATTCTCAATGTCCTAAGCCACAGTGTCAAATACAACTACATTAGCCTTAATATTCATCAACACGAAGAGCAACCACTTTTAGCATTTGGCTATCCTAATGAATTTAAACAGTGCGTTTTAAACATCATTAATAATGCAAAAGATAGTATTATAAAAAAAAGAGAGACAAAGCCAACAGAAGGTATCATAACCATTGAACTAAAAAGCGATACAAACCATATCTATTTGGATATCAGTGATGATGGCTGTGGAATTGAGAAAAAGAATTTGGAAAGTATTTTTGATCCTTTTGTTAGTACCAAAGAAAATGGTGATGGCTTTGGCTTGTATATGGCAAGGCTCATTATTGAAGATAAAATGGGTGGTAAGATTGTTGCAAAACAAAAAGACAATGGTGCCCAGATTTGTATTACCGTAAATAAAGCCAAAGGAGATGTATGAAAATATTAATTCTAGAAGATAACGAACGCCTAGCCAATCTTATTGTCGAAGCGCTAGAACAGAAAAAATACCATGTTGACCTTTTTAACGACGGCAAAAAAGCACTCGAAGCAATCGATAATGGATATGACTGTTTTATTCTAGATATTAATGTTCCCGGTATTGATGGGCTTAGTCTTTTAAAAGAGATTCGTAGCATGGATAATGCAACACCTGCCATTGTCATTAGTGCCAATGTTGAGTTAGAAACCATTCAAGAAGCGTACTGCAAAGGGTGTAATGAATACTTAAAAAAACCTTTTTACATGTACGAATTAGAAACGAAGATTGAGAAACTGTGTAAACCCAAGATATCGCTTCTTAGATTATTTCAAGGCTTTAGTTATTCTATCGAACAAGAAAAGCTCATCGATGATAAAGGTGAAGAAATTAAACTGGCCAAAAAAGAGATTTTACTTTTAAATCTTTTTGCTAAGAATTTAGATAAAAACATCTCTTTTGAACGCATTGAACAGTATGTGTGGGGTGGAGAACTTACCACCACGGAAAATATTCGTGCATTGGTGAAGCGTTTACGCAAAAAGCTCCCTGATGAGACCATTGAAAATCAAGGCGGTATCGGGTACCGCTTAAATTATGAACATTAAAAGGTTACAATGATGTACTTAAACATTACCGAAGATTTTTTACAACTCGATTATGAAAAAGATATGAAACAATTTAATCCAAAAACGTATTTTAAAGAAGAAGGAAGTGAAAAGTTTGATGGAAACTCTTCACAAGAGATGCTTATGATGCTCAACCAAATTGGTGAAGATTTACATTTAGATGACTATTCTCTTAAAAAACTAGAAATATTTTTAAAAACAGAGTTGCCCTTTTTTGCTGTCAATCGACGACTTATTCGTGAATGGGTACAAAAAAACTTTGTCTACTAAATGCTTAATTTAGGGACTCACAAAGGTTTAAAATGAAAAAAATTTACTTCATACGACATGCCAAATCGAGCGATAAAGATGATACCTTAGATGATTTTTCACGTCCTCTGAATAGCCGTGGTAAAAACGATGTCACACTCATGGCAAAACGTCTCAAAATATTTGATGTGATGCCAGATATTATCTACACAAGCCCTGCAAAACGTGCTTTAAAAACAACAAAAGAGATTGCCAAAGAAATTGAGTGTGATAGAAAGAAAATTGTGCTCTGTGAAACATTGTATGAAAGCGATTATGCTTCTTATCTTGAGCTGATTCATCAAACAGATGACCAACACGATTCTATTTTTATTGTTGCACACAACCCAACACTCACAGAAGTAGCAGAACGCTTAAGTGGTGCTATTTTAAGTAATATTCCTACGTGCGCTATTGTTTGTATCTCCTTTGATGTGCAACGCTTTAAAGAAATTCATGAGGAGAGTGGGCATATTCTCTTTTTTGATTACCCCAAAAAACATTTTAAAAACTAAAATTTTCTCCGAAACAATAAAAAAATTCCAATGCTTAACCCTATACACAAAAGCATTAACCCTCCTACAAGGGAAGAACCATTAGAAAGGTTTTCAAAAGGTAATCCTTGTGTATTAATACCAAAATATCCAACGATGAGATTCAGTGGTAAAAAAATTCCTGAGAGAATGGTCAAAAGATAAATAGTGCGATTCATACGTTCATTATTACGACTCGTATAAAATGTGTAAAGGTTGTTGAGTTTTTCAATGGCTAGAAGTGTTGAGCGATTGGTGCGTTCTAAATGTTCATGAATATCGCTAAAATGCGTCACAAGAAAATCTTCATTTTCATGATAATGCTTAATAAAATGCTCCATCACATCTACCCCCAAAAGAAGCAATCGATGGATACGTGCTAAGTCTTTTTTATGATTGAGCCAATACTGCATAAAATGAAACCGTGTGTTAGCGTACAATTTTTCCTCCATCCAATCAATACTTTCATGTATATGCGCCACTCGTTTCATGGTATCGTTGGTTTGTGTATCTAAGATTTCATACACTTTTTGCATACTCTCTAAATCAACAAAAGTATGTGTTGTTTTATCAAAACTATAATAATGACCTCCCTCAAATACAAAGGCATAGGAGTCAATTCTTAATTCTTTTTCTTTTGAAGGTAATGCTAAAATAAGCATATCGTACTCTGCTTCTTCCACAAACATGGAAGGGTGTGTAGGGTTTTTAAGATCTAAAAGGTGAAAACGGTCAATTAAATCGTATAAATGATTCATGTCAAATTCCATCCATTGTGTCGGCTGCGATTTTGAGGCGTTCTTTGTCAAAATGGGTGTAAATGCGTGAGGTATTTAAATCCGCATGTCCAAGGGCTTCTTGCACTAAAATTAAATCTCTATTTTTTTGATACAGCAAGGTAGCAAACGTATGACGCAACATATGTGCACCATTTTTTTCTTTACGAATACCCGCATGAAGGAGCATTTTATCCATGACATAACTCACATACGCTTGTGTTAAGGGTTTTCCTGTACGACTTTGAAACAACAAAGCAGACTCACCATTTCGATACGCCATCCATTCGCTCAAATCTTTTTCAATGTGCTCACATTTTATCATCGCCGTACGGGGTTTATTGCCTTTACCACGAATTTGGAAAACAAAATACGCCCCATCTCTTACCATATCTTTCATACGCACGCCCAAAGCTTCGCTCACACGCATGCCTGTGTAGAGAATCATCTTGATTAAGAGTCGATTCTTCGCTTGAACATACGGTTTAAATTCCGTTTCTTCAATGGCTTTAAAAAAACGGGAAAGCTCTTCTTTATACATATGAGCAGGTAATTTTTCCCCTTTTCTACCCCCGAGACCACCCCAATTTTTAAGCTCTATGCGGAACTGATAGGCTTGCATATTGGCTTCTTCATTTTGCTTATCCATAAATTTAAAAAAAGAGAGCAGGGCGATGCGGTAATTTTTTTTGGTGGCATCGGAAAGAGAGCCTGTTTGCGAGGCTAAAAATTCACTTAAAAGCTCTTCATCAATCTCTTTGAGACTTTGAAGATTCATAGGAAGGAGATAATGATATAACTTTTCCAAAGGATTAATATAAAGATTAATCCCAATAAGCCCAATATTTCGAGCTTCTTTGGCATGTTTTTTAAGCACTTCCATGCTAGAACAGCCCTGATTTAAAGCACCAATAATAGAAGAGAATGTCGCATTTTCTTCCACATGACGATTGGAAAGAGAGGTGAGTTTATACTTCACAAATCGACCAAGCCAAAAAAGTAAGCTCTGCTCAAAATTCTCTTTCTCATCGACTTTATAGCGCATTATTTACCTCGTTTCCTGTAAAACTCAGCTTTAAACGCTTTAAATTCACCTTTTAAAATGGCTTCTCGCATCTGTTTCATCAAGGTAAGGTAATAATGCAAATTGTGAATGGAAGCAAGCCTAAAATACGTCAGCTCTTTGGCACGGAAGAGATGGTGTAAATAACCTCTTGAATAATGTTTACATGTAAAGCAGTCACACTCAGGATCTAATGGCTCTTCATCGCGTGCAAACTTCGCATTTTTAATGCTGATTTTGCCAAAA
>RZYK01000442.1 GCA_009930355.1 Campylobacterota bacterium
GTGATTGTAACAAAACTATGCTTGTTGTTTCTTTAGGCAATATGCCCTCAAAAACAGGCTAAAGCGTTGTAATCAAGTCAAAATTATTTTACGTTATACCTCTTTACATGTAAAAGCCTGAAAAGTATTTTTTAAGTCTTTTTGAAGTTCTAAAATTAAATTAATAATTTCAATGAGTTATGAAAAAAGTCTAACATTCTAAAGGAGTTATCCATGCATTTTAAGACGAAAATCACCTTAACCATCGCAGTGCTTATGTCACTTAGTTTAACGTTTTTTGGATTTTTTAGCTACATTGATACCAAAAAGAACAGTGTTGTGCAAATAGAACAAAGCCTTCAAATGGCATCACGTTCACTGACTGATTATATTGATTTATGGATTTCATCAAAAAAAAATGCGGTTGAGAGTGTTGCACGAACCCTTGCTGCAAATCCAAGCATGGATGACGTTGAACTTAAAGAGCGCTTGAAAGAATTAACTAAATCCTTAGGTGCCGTACAATCCTTTGTGGGCTACGAAGATGGAAGAATGATTTATGATAGTGGCAAAAAACCCTCAGAAGGCTACGATCCACGCGCTCGTGGTTGGTACAAGCAAGCTAAAAGTGTAGGTAAACCTGCCATTACCGATGCGTATATGGGCTCTTCTATTAAAGCGTATTTGGTAAGCGTCATGGCTCCTATTTATCGTAATAATGCACTCGTAGGTGTTGTCTCTATTGATATTGAGTTAGCTTCGCTTTTTAAAGTCATTGGTGATATTAACTTTAATGGTGGCTATGGAATGTTACTCGACACCAAAGATGTGATTGTAGCACACCCCAATAAAGAGTTACTCGGCAAAGAGTCTTCTATGAAAGAGGCTTTAAACCAACAATTCGCAGCTAAAAAAGAGGGCTTGCTCGAATACACATTAGATGGAGCCAACAAAATCTTTGCCTTTAAAGTCTCCGAAGAGAGTGGATGGAGACCAGGTATTAGTTTTGATAAAGCTACCGCCTACGCCTTTTTAAATACCCAAGTCAAAGAGCAACTTGTAGTAGGCATGGTCATGCTCATCCTCTCCATCGGCATTATGATTCTTCTTATTAAAGGCTTGCTTAAACCACTGGATAACCTTAATGGTGTCGTAGAAGAACTCTCAAGTTCTGAAGGGGATTTA
>RZYK01000443.1 GCA_009930355.1 Campylobacterota bacterium
GCTGATGTGATTAAAGAGGCGGGTTGGACACTGATGAACTCGCTCAAGTTCAACGAAACGGATTGGACGATTGTCGTGAAAAAAGTAAAAAGTGAAGTAGCATAATGAAAAAAAGAGAGTTTATACACGCCCTGCAAGAAGCCAAGAAAGAGGCTTTTGCTTTTACATGTAACGATTTTGATGTGATTATCTCCGTGGGTGCTTTGCCCTCACGCCATGATGTGTCGTTGTTGGAGTCATTAAAACACAGTCATGCCAAATTGGTCTATTTGTTTAGTATGGAAGAGGAAGCTTTAGTCGCAAAGAGCGCTTTTTTTAGCCGTTATGAAGTGGGCTCGGAAGAGGGTGTTTTTGCGCTTTTAGCCAAAAGTTTTCTTTTACATGTAAAGATGCCTAAAATGATTGAGGATTATTTTGAAGCGCTCGATGAGGGCTATTTGAGTGCAGAGAGTAATGTGGGCGAAGAGGAGATTGAAGTCATTGACGCACTTTACCGTGAGGCTAACCGAGTTCTACTGATTTTAGGGGACGATGTGTTTTCTCATCCAAGAGCTTCGCATATCGCCAAATTAGCAGGACTCATCGCACGCTATGGTAAAGCGAATATCATGGTTGTGGGTGCACAAGAAGCCGATGTAAGCCTCAATGATAGTTTAGAAATGATGGATGAGGTTGCGGACATTAAGAGTTTTGATGGGGTTGTGGTGTATGAATGTCCTTTAAAAGCGGGTGAAAAAGAGGGCTTACTCATTGGTTCGACGCAATTTCAAATGGCAGCCAAAGTGAAAGAGAATGAAAACATTGGCGTGAAAATAGGCGAAGAAGTACATACGTGTACCTTTGTAAACGATGAAACGCTCAAAGGGGTTATTGGATTAATGCCCTGTGCGAAACTCAGTGGGACGTATCCCTACCATGTTGTCAAAATAGTGAAGTGAGGCTGACATGAACGATATTACGATAACGATTGATGGAAAAGCGTGTGGTGCCAAAGAGGGTGAATACGTTTTAGGCGTTGCACGTAGAAATAACATTTTTATCCCTGCACTCTGTTATGTGACGAATTGTTCACCTACTTTAGCGTGTCGTTTGTGTTTGGTGGATATTGATGGTAAGCGGGCGTACAGCTGTAATGCCAGAGCCAAAGAGGGGATGAATGTCAT
>RZYK01000444.1 GCA_009930355.1 Campylobacterota bacterium
AGCGATAGCAAATCAAAAAGGCGGTGTTGGTAAAACAACGACTGCTATTAATTTGGCTGCCTCCTTAGCAGTTGCTGAAAAGCGCGTCTTATTGATCGACATTGATCCTCAAGCGAATGCTACCACAGGACTTGGGTTTCATCGAAGTGATTATGAGTACAATATTTATCACGTCCTCATTGGAAGAAAACGGCTTTCGCAAGTTATCCTAGAAACATCCCTTTCAACCTTACATGTAGCGCCATCAAACATTGGATTGGTTGGTGTTGAAAAAGAGTTTTATGATAACAACACCAAAGGTCGAGAGCTTATTTTAAAAACAAAAATTGAAGAGATTAAAGACCAGTACGATTATATTATTATTGATTCTCCTCCAGCACTTGGAAGCATTACTATTAATGCGCTCAGTGCTGCAAATTCCGTTATTATTCCTATTCAGTGTGAGTTTTTTGCATTGGAAGGATTGGCACAGCTTCTTAATACGGTTAAATTGATTAAAAAAACCATTAACCCAACCCTTGAGATTAAAGGCTTTTTACCTACGATGTACAGTACGCAAAACAATCTTTCAAAACAAGTTTTTGCAGATTTAAAAGAGCATTTTAAAAGTAAACTGTTTTTAGATAAAGAGAGTGCTTCATATGTGGTTATTCCTCGAAATATTAAATTGGCTGAATCTCCAAGTTTTGGAAAACCGATTATTTTATACGATGTTGAATCCCCTGGTTCTAAGGCCTATCAAAATCTTGCCAATTCTATTTTAGTGAGCTGATATGAGTACAAAAAAAGTTTTAGGTCGAGGATTAAGTGCTATTATTGAGGATGTTGAAGAGGCGTATAAGCAAGATATAGAACAAGCAAAAGATTTAGTACGTGAAATTGATATTGAACGTATTACACCAAACCCTTACCAACCACGTGTCTCTTTTAACGAGGTAGCACTTAAAGAATTGAGTGAATCTATTAAAAGGCATGGTCTTTTACAGCCGATTATTGTTGTCGCTAAAGATGATGATTATATGCTTTTGGCTGGTGAGAGACGTTTACGTGCAAGCAAATTAGCAGGTTTTAAAAAGATTAAAGCCATTGTTGCTGATATTGAATCCAAAAATTTACGTGAATTAGCACTCATTGAAAATATTCAACGAGAAGACCT
>RZYK01000008.1 GCA_009930355.1 Campylobacterota bacterium
ATGCAACACCGTGGGCAAGAGGCAACAGGAATTAGTGCAAGTAATGGTAAAAAGATTCGTACGATTAAAGATAATGGCTTAGTGACAGAAGTATTTAATGAAGAAAAACTCTCTTTTTTAAATGGCGATATGGCAATTGGTCATAATCGTTATTCAACAGCTGGAAGTGATTCAGTAAGAGATGCTCAACCCGTAGCGGCGAGTTATAAACTTGGCGATATTTCTATTGTTCACAATGGAAACTTGATTAATAAACATGAAGTTAGAAGTAAATTGATTGAGCAAGGTGCTATTTTCCAATCGTCTATGGATACTGAAAATATTATTCATCTTATTGCAAGAAGTCAAAAAGGTAAACTTCAAGATCGCATTATTGAAGCGTTACATGTCATTAAAGGTGCGTATTGTCTTTTGATTCAAAGTCGCACAAAAATGTTTGCAATGCGTGATCGTTATGGTGTTCGCCCTTTGTCTATTGGAAAATTGAAAGAGGGTGGGTATATTGTTGCAAGTGAGACCTGTGCGCTTGATTTGGTTGATGCTGAATTTGTCAGGGATGTGCGTCCTGGTGAAATGGTTGTCTTTCATCAAGGTGAAGAAACGTTTGAGAGTATTCAACTTTTTGAGCCTGATCCACACATTTGTGCCTTTGAATTTATCTATTTTGCTCGCCCTGATAGTGTGATTGAGGGTAAAAATGTGTATGCAACCCGTAAAAAAATGGGTATGAAATTAGCAGAACTTTCTCCTGTTGAAGCTGATTTTGTTGTTCCCGTTCCTGATAGTGGTGTGAGTGCAGCTTTGGGTTATGCACAAGCGAGTGGTATTCCTTTTGAAATGGCAATTGTGAGAAATCATTATGTAGGCAGAACCTTTATTGAGCCAACACAAGCAGTGCGTGATCTCAAGGTAAAACTCAAACTCTCTCCGATTCATAAAATATTAGAGGGTAAAAAAATTGTTGTTATTGATGACAGTATTGTCCGTGGTACAACCTCAAGACAGATTGTTAAACTTCTCAAACGAGCAGGTGCCTCTGAAGTACACATGCGTATAGCTGCTCCAACTATTGAACATCCGTGTCTTTACGGTATTGATACTCCAAGTTATAAAGAGCTTATTAGTGCCAATAAAAGTGTTGAAGAGGTGTGTGAGTATATTGAAGCGGACTCTTTGGCATTTTTAAGTATAGAAGCACTTAAAGAGAGTATTGGGTCTGATATGAACTACTCATTGGTTAGCTTTGACGGAAATTATTTTATTAAATAATGCGCAGAATTTTAACCGCAGGGCGGTATTTTAGAGAGAAATTTGGGGAAAGTGTTTATAAAATCCCCATTTCTATTTCTGGATTTACTTGTCCAAATATTGATGGCACAGTTGCAAGGGGTGGCTGTGTATTCTGTGAAAACGAGTCCTTTAGTCCTAATTTAGAGCACAATCAATCAAAGCGTTTTTTTCTTCATCCCACTTCAGAAAATCCTTATTTAGAGTTTCAATTAATTCAATTGGAAGCACAATATAAAAAAACAAAAACAATACTTTCAAAAAAATTTGGTGCACAAAAATTTATTATCTATTTTCAATCATTTACAAATACTTACGCTCCTTTAGCAACTTTAAAAGCTTTGTATAGTAAAGCTTTAAGTTTTGAAGGGGTAATTGGACTAAGTATCGGAACGCGTACAGATAGTATTAGCGAAGAGGTGATTGCTTATCTGGCGGAACTTGCAACGCATTATGAAATTTGGTTGGAATATGGCTTACAATCTTCATCGGATGAGACATTAAAACGTATTAACCGTGGACATGGTAGAGCAAACATTGAAAAATATATTGCATTAACTCATCAGTATAAGCTCAATATATGTGCGCATATTATTTTTGGACTTCCTGGGGAAACTCCTGAAATGGGATTGGAGAGCGTTAAATTTGCTTTAAATCTTGGGGTTCATTCTTTTAAATTTCATCCACTTTATGTTGTGAAACGAACTGCATTGGCGAATGATTTTAAAAAAGGCGAATTTCACCCTATATCGGAAGCATGTTACATTGAAACATTGATTAAAGCAATTAAGCTTTTACCAGAAGAAGTAATGGTACAACGTGTGAGTGCTGGCATTGAAGATGATACACTGTTGTCCCCTTCATGGTGTTATATTAAACATCAACAAATGAAGGCAATTCGAAAAGCATTTAAGGATGAGGGATTGTTCTATTAATCATTAATGACATGAAAGTTCATAACGTGTATAAGGCTTCTCAAATGAAGGTGGATAAGGCATAAAGACGGTAAAATTACGCATTTCGCCTTTGTGTAAATTTTCGGCAATAACAAATCTTTTTACAGTTTCTATAATAGGGCTCTTTTCTCTTTTGAATAAATTTTGCAAAGCAGATTTTGGAACAAAAATAGCTGAATCTGTTCCTACTCTTTCTAATGAAGCATTGAAAATTTTAACTTCTAGGGTACATTTTGCAATTTCAAATTCTCCAATATTACGAATTTGACCAGAAATAGAAAATGACTCATTAATTAAAACTTTTTTTTGAACCATATTTTCTAAGCGTGCAACTTTTGTATATTTATCCAGTGCATAAAAAATAAAAGAGGCAAAGAGAACAGTAATGAGTAAATTTGCCAATATGGGTGCAAGGGAACTTTTTCCTTCGTTATTACGAATTGTAAGCCAGAGAATCAATGAAAAAAGTAAAGCAATAATAACGATAGCAATCCAATGAAATAGAGTAAAATAGGTCATTCTCTTCCTTTTAGTAGCACTCAGCTTTTAGCGTTGCATTAAAATCACCTTCATACTCAAAATTATCAAAAACAATTTGATATTCTAGTGAGCTTTGTTGTGGTATGAATTCCCTAATTACAATCGACTGATTTGCAAGAGGTTTTAATGCGTTAAGGTAGGCTTTTATTCCTATTTGTTTTTTTAATACAGAGATATTTAAAAAACAAATATGAAAATCTTTATTCGATTTATTGTCAATGGTTGTTTCTAAAATAAGTGATGGTGAAAAGTTTAATTTTTTAAGTGATGTAATTTTTGTTTCTGTTTTTCGCAAGACTTCATTGAGTTTTTTTTGAATAAAAAAGGGAGAAATAGATAATAAAAGAAGGGCAACTATAATAACAATCAATGAAATAGTTGAGGATTTTTTGGCGATAATTATCGCCAAAAAAATTAAAATTAAAAAAGTGATGATTAACCAAATATAGGCTAAATAATCATAGAGTTCAAAGTTTTGGAAATAGGTAAGTAATGATAATTTAAGGGCATTAATGTTCATTGCGGCTATTTTTCTCTTCTATGCCACTAAGACCAAAACGTCTTTCGAGTTCTTTTGAAATTAAAGAAGGATGAATATTCTTAGCTCCCAATGCAACTAAAGTATGAAACACTAAATCAGCAGCTTCATAGATGATTTCTTTGTTATCATTATCTTTGCATGCAAAACAGAATTCGCCCGCCTCTTCAACAACTTTTTTCAAGATGGAATTATCCCCTTTTTGCAAAAGGGATGCAACATAAGAGCTTTTTGGATCAGCATGTTTACGTTCTTGAATGATATGATAAATCTTATCACTAATGGAGTAAGCTGTAATTTCTTTTGCTTCTTCTTTAGGTGCTTCATTAATATCAATGCGGTTGAAAAAACATGAGCTACGACCTGTATGGCATGCAACACCTTCTTGTTTTACTTTCAGTAAAATAGTATCGCTATCGCAATCTAAATAGGCCTCTTTTATATACTGTAAATGACCACTGGTTTCACCTTTCTTCCAAAGACGTTGACGACTTCTAGAATAGTAGTGGGCAAGTCCTGTTTGAAGGGTTAAGATAAGTGCTTCTTGATTCATATAGGCTAACATTAAAACATGCCCACTGTCTACTTCCTGTGCAATGACAGGAAGTAGGGGTGTTTTATCCCAATCAATCGTATTTAATAATTCTGAACTCATTTGGCAATACTAACGGCTTTTTGACTGTCTTTGGTATCGACCCAAATATTTGGGGTTGAACCACCAGGGGTTAAGAAAATCTTAGCATCTTTATTCTCACGAAGTGCCTCATTAAACTTTCCTTGAACTTCTATTTGACGAAGATTCAAAAGCTGTGCAGAGATACTGTCGCTAATTTTTTTGTTGGCATACGCATCTGCGTCTGCTTCAATTTTAATGGCATTGGCTTGACCTTGAGCATTGATTTCTCTTGCTTTGGCTTGGCCTTCTGCTTCAGCAGCACGTTTTAAAGCTTGTTGGTTTGCAATTTCAACCTCATAACGTGTTCGCTCTACCTCTTGTTTTGCTACCTGAACACGTTCAATTTGCTCTTTAATTTTCACTGGTAAAACAATTTCACGAAGTTGCATCGTTAGGAGTTCAACAGGTTGCCCCGGTTGTGCATCAATCGCTTTACGAATACCTTCTTCAATATTGACTGCAATTTCATTGCGTTTTTGCGGAAGTTCTTCAGCGTTAAATTTACCAATAACGGCACGTGTGACATCACGAACGACAGGATTGATGATTTTATCTTCCCATGACATACCCCATGTTGCAATGGTTTGAGGTGCTGTGGCTGGTTCTAGTTTGTACTGAACGGTTAGTTCAATCGAAACAGGCAAACCTCTAGCATCAAGTACGGAAATTGCTGCATTACGTTTAATGCCTGAGCCTCTTTGAACGACTTCACCCAAATCTTCAGTGGAAGAGTAGTTCATAATGCGTACTTTGGTATCGACAATAAAGACCTCTTGAATAAAAGGAAGAAAGAGATGAAATCCAGGCTCTAGAGGCGTTGGTTCGTATTTTTTAGCTGTTGCTTTAACGCCCACTTCGCCTGAACTAATCATAACATAGGGTTTAGCGAAGATAGCAATCAGAACGACGGCAATTAAAAAATAGACCACCCCCGATGCTTTGCCAAAATTTTTCATAAAATCAGGAGGTTCAACATTAAAGGGTGTGCGATTGTCATTATCACCTCCACCACCAAAATTACCTCCACCGTTTTTCTTTTTAAAATAATCGTTCAAATCTGCTGGCATAAATTTCCTTTGGTTAAATATACGTTAAAAGATGTTTGTATTTTGGATTACGTCCATAAACAACATCGAAATAAGCTTCTTGTAGTTGCTTTGTCATCGCACCTCGTTTTCCATCGCCAATAATATAATTATCAATATCTTTGATAGGAGTTACTTCTGCGGCGGTACCTGTAAAAAATGCTTCATCTGCAATATACGCTTCATCACGGCTAATGCGTCTACGCTCAATTGGGATACCCGCTTCACGTGCGAGATCAAGAACTGTTGCTTGAGTAATGCTTTCAAGGGATGTATCATTAGGTGGTGTAATTAAAACGCCATTTCTGACGATAAAGAAACACTCACCGCTTCCCTCAGCAATAAATCCTTCATCATCGAGTAAAAGGGCTTCCTCGTATCCTGCTTCGATAGCTTCATATTTTGCCATTTGAGAATTAAGATAATTTGCAGCTGCTTTTGCTTTTCCCATAACAGACTTTGCTGGGTTTCTGACAAATGAAGAAATTTTGACACGGATGCCATTTTCTAAACCTTCATCACCCAAATAGCTTCCCCATTGCCATGCAGCAATCGCTGTGTTCACAGGGGCTTTAATGTGATTTAATCCCATAACGCCGTATCCTAAATAAATAAGCGGTCTAATATAGACATTGGATTTAAAATCATTGGCTTTTAAGAGTTCAATATGTGCTTTTTCTAACTCTTCAAGTGAAAAAGTAGGTTTGATACGAGTGATTTTTGCTGAATTGAGCAAACGTTGAGTATGTTCTCTAAGTTTAAAAATCGCTAAACCATTCTCAGTCATATAGGCACGGGTTCCTTCAAAAACGCCATTACCATAATGAAGCGTATGTGTTAAAATGTGTATTTTTGCATCATCCCATGCAACCAGTTTACCATCCATCCAAATGTAGTGTGCTTTATCCATGTTTTTTACCTTCTTACATGTCGTTTTCTAAAGAGATACTATGTTAGCCAAAAATTAATTAAAGATAGTTTTAGTATGAAAATGCGTTATAATTTTGTGACAAAGCTTTAGATTTTAATCTTTACATGTAAAAAGAAAAAAAAGGAAAAACAAATGTTAAAAATTGGCGATAAAGCCCCCTCTTTGAGTCTTCCTAATCAAGATTTTGTGGAAATTTCTTTGCGTGATTTAGAAGGAAAATGGGTCATTCTTTATTTTTATCCTAAAGATAATACCCCTGGATGCACGAGTGAAGCGTGTGATTTTACAGCAGCGCTCCCTATGTTTGAGGATTTAAATGCAGTTGTTTTAGGTATTAGCCCAGATAGTCCAAAATCACATCAAAATTTCATTCTAAAACAAAATTTAGAGATTACATTACTTTCAGATGAAACCAAAGAAGTAGCTCAAAATTATGGTGTTTGGCAGATGAAGAAAAATTATGGCAAAGAGTATATGGGCATTGTGCGTTCAACCTTTTTAATTGATCCAGCAGGAAATATTGCACAGATATGGACAAATGTAAAAGTGAAAGAGCATGCAAACGTTGTGCAAAAAGCGTTAGCATCTTTACAATCACCTAAGGCGTAAAAGCCTTAGGTTAATTACTCACAGAAATAGCACATCCTATCCATTGATCCCGTAAAGCTTCACTGGTTTGTACTTCTTGTTTAAGAAGACGCTCAGGAGCAATTTTGTGTTTTATAATAAGATTTTGCATAATTGCTTCTGCACGTTTGTGTGCGAGCGTGTTTAAATCATCGGTATTCACAGGAATCGTCTCAGCAATTTTATCAATCAAGCGTTCATTAATCACACCTCGTGTAAGATTTTCTTCTTTATACGTTTTAAGAAGCTGGTTATACACTTCTTTAGAATATTTTTGGAGAAATAGTGTTTGAATTGTTTTACTGTAGCTATCTTCTGTTTTGCTGTTTTTACGGCTTAGGATTTCAAGTTGTGCTGTGACATTTTGTTCTTTAAGAGCTTGAGTATCGATAATTTCATTAAAGCTAGGAGTAATGAGAAGTTTGAGTTCAGCTCTTTTTTCTAAAATTTGCTGATACTGTTCCATTTTTTCTTCTTCAGATTCAATCAAGGCATATTCACCTGCTGCAAAATCAACACTTTTAAGATTTTCGGTTTCTATACCAAGCATAGAGCCTAAAAGCTTAAAGGGGGAAGTGACAATACTACCAATTAAATTGCCAATAGCTCGCCATACAATACTGCCATAACGAAATTCTGGGCTATTCATGTCTCCACTTACGGGTAAATTGATGTCAATTTGTCCTTTTGAATCTTTTAAAATGGCAATCGCAAGTCCTAAGGGAAGATTCATAGCATCTTCACTTTCAATTTTTTCACCCAAAGTAAGTGAATCAAGATTAATCTTATTATCACCTTCCATTAATCCTTTTCGAATCTTATAAGAAAGATCCATAGAGAGTTTTCCCTCTTTAATAGTATAGCCTACAAATTTTCCTGAATAAGGCGTAAAAGAGGTCATGTCAAGATTTTTAAAAATAATTTTAAGATTTGCACGGTTTTTAAAATCAAAAGGTAAGACGGAGCTGTCAATTTTTGCGTAGCCGTATTTATCCACTTTCCCTTCTAGCTTGAGGGCAGAGGGTTTAGAGTTTTTTGTATCGAGTTTTGAAAAATTACCATTTAAACGGGTGATAAAGGTTGCAAAAGGAATAGGCAAAGAAGCATCTTTAAAATTTGCACTTCCCTGTTTCATAGCTATACTGCCAATAACAATATGCATGGGCGCCTCTTTAGAAGTGGTTGTTTTGTGAGAAGATGCTTTTGGAGTTGGTTTTGTAAGATTAGAAAAATTGGTACTCTGATCTTTTTTAATATCTAAATTAACGTAGGGTTTGGTGATTAAAACATTCTTTACATGTAAAGAAGAAGGTGATGAAGAATAGCTGATAGAATGGATGTTTAGTTTCTCCCATGCCATAATAGTTTTTTTAAAACGGTCCAAAAATGAAAGTTTTGAAATTTCCATATCACCATTAATTTTCATAAAAGGTTTTGTACCAAAAGAGGCTTCCATGTTAGCATTTAAAGAGAGGAGCCCCTCTTTTAAAATAAGGGTGGTAAAAGGTATGAGATAAGGATGTACTTTTGCTAAAGAGAGTGCTTTAGTATGCATATCGAGTGTAACGTGCATGGTTGAAGGAATAATAGAACCTTTAAGGGCAATATGTGCTGTTTTATCCAGCGTTGTGTTCATTTCATACGAAATAGGCTGACTCATATCGTGCGTAATTGTGTTAGCAGTGAATGTTAAGGAAGAAAAACGAGCAGGTTCACTTTTTACATTATGATCTGTTATGTCAATTGATGCGTTATTCACTCCTAAAGATTTAAGAGCAAATTTCCATGGATTTTTATTGGGCGTCTTTTCGTCTGTTGTGCTTTGATTTTTTTTCTCATTTTTAGGAATGAAGAGGTGCATGATATTGGGCATATAATTTTTGTCTAAATGCAGATCAACAAAAGGATCTACAATAAGAGCACTATCGATATCAACACGTGATTCTTGAAGATCAAAATCTATGCCATTGACTTTAAAAGAAGGTATTTTTATGACTTTTTTATCGCCATCCATGAAAATGATATTTTCTAAATCTGCATTGGCTTTTTCAATGAATACCAGTGGAGTTTCTTTGCTTAAGTCGATTAAAAAAGGAATACGTAAAAAGAGGGTTCCTTCATCAAGTTTTGCAGGAATTGTGGGTAAAAGATAGCCCCAAAAAGCATTTAAAGAAAGATTTTTTACCGTGAGTTCCCCATGAAATTTAAGTGGTTCAAGCGACATGCTACTAGCAAGTGAAATTTTTTCTTCATTTTGTAGGGCAATTTGAAGCGCATGAACACTTAAATCATCTTTATAAAAACTAAGATTGTTTGCGGCGTAATGCATAGGACCGATGGCTATATGAAAAGGCTCTTGTGCACTTTTGTCACTAAAATCGATAGTGGCATTTTGGATTTCAATGTGTCCAATAATGAAAGGCATTGTAAGGGATGTGTTGGATGTTTCATTATTTTCAGGAGAAGATGTGTTTGGAAAAAGTGTTAAAAGGTTCAATGTCCCATTTTCATCGATTTTGAGGTCTGCAAACGGTTTACTAATCAAGAGTGATTTAATAAAAAATTCTTTTTTAAATAACAATAAGGGTTCGTAATTGAGGTAGAGATGCTCAATCGAAGTTACATTGTTTTCTACATGATCTTTGAGTGCAAGATTGTTAACATGTAATTCAAATGTAAATGGATTAAAGGTAACTTTTTCAATGCTCATAGGAAGATTGATTTTTTCTTTTAAAAGAGAGGGTAATTGTGTGCGAGCCCACCACGGTAAGATAACAAAACCACTCAGCGTGTAAAAAAGTGAAAGAGAAATAAGCCAAAATAGCACGTTTTTAAGAGATTTTTTCATAACACATCCTCCTCTGCAGGGTTGAATTATTATACTACAAAATCAAATAAACTTTTTTGTAAAACAAGGGTGTGGTATAATTTTTGAAAATTAATCATACAAAGACATACGATGCTCGTTCATATTTGCTGCTCCGTTGACAGCCACTTCTTTTTACAAAAATTACAAGAAACATATCCTTATGAGACCATAATAGGATTTTTTTATGATCCCAATATTCACCCTTTTAGTGAGTATCAATTACGGCTTTTGGATGTGAAACGAAGTTGTCAAAAACTAGGAATTGTACTGCATGAAGGCACGTATAATTATGAGGGATGGCTTGAAGCAATTCGCGGGTTTGAGAGTGAACCAGAAAAGGGCAAACGGTGTACTATTTGTTTTGATAGCAGGTTAGAAGAAACAGCGAAAAAATCCCTAGAATTAGGTGAAAAAGTAATAACGACAACCTTGCTAACAAGTCCAAAAAAATCATTCTCTCAGTTAGAAAAAGCGTTAGCACTTATTGCCCAAAAATACCAGTTAGAAAGTATTGCACCTGATTTTAGAAAAAAGGGTGGTACTCAAGAACAATTTGCATTAGCAAAAAAAGATATGCTTTACCATCAAGATTATTGTGGATGTTTTTTTGCATTGAAGGTACAAAGAGAGCAACAAAACAGATGGCTGGATGAACTAAGCGCACCTTTAAGACCACAAATGCTTCCTTCTTCTATTGAAGAGCGCATAGCGTTGTATGAAAAAGTAATGGAATATGAAGCAAAACAGACCCCTTTTAGGCTAGTGCGTGAAAAATTTTTGAATTATAGAGTGTTGCGTGCGTGGGTCAAAAACAATCAAGAAGTGATTCCTAGTTACATACTGTTTTATTCTACATGTAAAAAAGAGTGCATTAAAACACACGTCGAATTTATTTCACAAGGTATTGGCTATCTTGCAAAAGAAGAGGCTCGTTTTATTGCATTAAAAACGTTTAATGCTCAAGCAAACACAGCGTATAAAACTGTAAAGGAGATGTTACAAAATCCCCCAACTATTGAAACGGAATTAGGATTCAGAAGGGCTTTTCAAAGCTCTGAATGCGCCTCCTTGAGTCCATTAATTGTCTTAGATGAAATAAAAATTGAGACGTATGAACTCTTTATCCAAAGTAAAACATATCCTGACATTAGAGAAAATTTAGTATTAATTAGATAAAATATTAGAATTTTGTTAGAAGGTTTTAAAGATGTTAATTGATGTTGTAGAGATCCAAAAAATACTCCCTCACCGCTTCCCTTTTTTACTCATTGATCGAGTAACAGCGTTGCATTCAGGCAGTTCTATAGAAGCGTATAAAAATGTTACGATTGGTGAACAGATTTTTCAAGGTCATTTTCCTGATCATCCGATTTATCCAGGTGTGATGATTATTGAGGGTATGGCACAAGCTGGTGGCGTCTTAGCATTTAAAAGTATGGATGAAGAGGCTCAAGAAGGAACGAAAGAAAAAGTGGTTTACTTTATGAGCATTGATAATGCAAAATTTAGAAATCCTGTTCGACCAGGGGATAAATTGGTGTATCAGTTGAATGTGTTAAAACACAGAGGCAATATTTGGGTACTTGATGCGAAAGCCTATGTGGATGATAAATTAGTTGCAGAAGCCGAACTTAAAGCTATGATTGTGGACAAATAAAATGCCAAAAATTCACCCAACCGCCGTTGTGGAAGAGGGAGCATTGCTTGAAGCCAATGTTGAGGTGGGCCCTTTTTGTTTTATCTCTAAAGAGGTAAAAATAGGAGAAGGAACCAGAATTGCTCAGGGAACACACATTTGTGGCAATACGACAATTGGTAAACATAATGAAATTTTTTCACATGCAGTATTGGGTTCGATTCCTCAGGATTTAAAATATGCAGGAGAAGAGGTTGAACTGATTATTGGTGATTACAATAAAATACGTGAATTTACCCTTTTTAATCCAGGCACATTGGGTGGTGGTAGCAAAACGGTTATTGGAAACCACAATTTGTTTATGGGGTATGTGCATATTGGGCATGATGTTCATGTCGGTGATCATTGTATTTTAGCCAATGCAGCAACGCTTGCTGGGCATGTTGAGATAGGTAATTATGCCGTCATTGGCGGTATGACGCCTGTGCATCAGTTTGTTAAAATTGGTGATTTTGCAATGATTGCAGGAGCCTCAGCACTTTCACAAGATGTTCCACCATTTTGTTTGGCGGAGGGGAATCGTGCGGTACTTAGGGGATTAAATCTGAATGGCTTACGTCGTCACTTTGAGCGTGTAGATATTGATGCTCTTCGTTTGACATATCGTAAATTGTTTGAATCAGGACAACCGCTTCAAGAAACAGCGACATCTCTTTTAGCCAACGAAAGCAATGAAAAAGTTTTGCAGATGTGTCGTTTTATTGTTGAATCAACCCGCGGAATTCCATTTGAGAGGAAAAATAATGGTTAATAGAGAGTGTAGTTTTTGTGGAACCAAAGAGAGTAATGACACCCGTTTAATTGCAGGCGATGATGTTTTTATTTGTGAACATTGTGTGATTTCAGCCTATAAGATTTTTTTTGGAGAGATTCCAGATATGTCTGTTTCACCACAAACGCAAGAAGAAACGTTTAATCCAACCTTGCTTTCTCCAAAAGAGTTAAAAAAAGTTTTAGATGATTTTGTAATTGGGCAAGACCAAGCAAAAAAGATTTTTTCTGTTGGCGTTTATAACCATTATAAACGTATTTTTAAACAAAGTATGATTTCTGATGATACCGAAATTTCAAAATCAAATATTTTGCTCATCGGACCAACGGGAAGCGGAAAGACCTTGATGGCGCAGACATTGGCGCGTTTTTTAGATGTGCCTATTGCGATCTCAGATGCAACAAGTCTTACAGAAGCGGGTTATGTGGGTGAAGATGTGGAGAATATTTTAACCAAGTTGCTTCAAGGTGCTAATGGCGATATTAAAAAAGCAGAGCAAGGTATTGTCTTTATTGATGAGATCGATAAAATTGCTCGTATGAGTGAAAATCGTTCCATTACCCGTGATGTTTCAGGTGAAGGTGTTCAACAAGCTTTGTTGAAAATCATCGAAGGTAGTGTGGTTAATATTCCACCAAAAGGCGGACGTAAACACCCCAATCAAGAGTTTATTCAAATTGATACGACCAATATTTTATTTGTGTGTGCAGGTGCATTTGATGGTTTGGAAGAGATTATCAAGCGACGTATTGGTAAAAATGTTTTGGGCTTTGAGCAAGAGAAACGCACTAAGAGTCAAGATGAGGGACTATTTGATATGGTAGAGCCTGATGATTTAGTGCATTATGGTTTGATTCCTGAGTTGATTGGTCGTTTACATGTAACGGCAAAACTCTCTTCGATCACAAAAGAAGATATGGTGCGTATTTTAACGGAACCTAAAAACGCTATTTACAAACAGTATCAAAAACTATTTGCGATTGATAATGTTGAATTAACTTTTGAAAAAGAGGCATTAGAAGCGGTTGCAGAACTTGCAATTAAACGTAAAACAGGTGCACGTGGACTTCGAAGTATTATGGAAGAACTTATGGTGGATGTAATGTATGAACTTCCAGAATTAGAAGGGTATGAAGTAATTGTAACCCAAGATGCTGTTTTAAAAGGCGAAAAACCTCTTTACATCAAAAAAGATAAAAAAAGCGCATAAAAAAGGATAGGTGAGATGATTTTAGATAAGTTGATAGGGTTTTTCTCGAGTGATATGAGTATTGACCTTGGAACAGCCAATACCCTTGTACTGGTAAAAGGTAAAGGAATTATTATTAATGAGCCTTCTGTTGTTGCCGTACAGCGTAATCGCTATGGGAAACAAAATATTTTAGCAGTGGGCAAAGAAGCAAAAAATATGGTGGGTAAGACACCAGGTGATATTGAAGCGATTCGTCCTATGCGCGATGGCGTGATTGCTGATTTTGATATGACAGAAAAGATGATTCGATATTTCATTGAAAAAGCACATCGTAGAAAAAGCTTTTTGCGCCCACGTATTATTATTTGTGTGCCTTATGGTTTAACACAAGTAGAGCGAAAAGCAGTACGTGAATCTGCTATGAGTGCGGGTGCGCGTGAAGTCTTTTTGATTGAAGAACCTATGGCAGCGGCCATTGGCGCAGGGCTTCCAATTCGTGAGCCTCAAGGAAGTTTGGTGGTAGATATCGGTGGTGGTACGACAGAGATTGGCGTCGTCTCTTTGGGGGGATTGGTCATCAGCAAATCCATTCGTGTAGCTGGTGATAAAATTGATATGGCAATTGTTGATTACGTTAAGAAAAAATACAATCTTCTGATTGGTGAGCGAACAGGTGAAGAGATTAAGATTTCTATTGGTACAGCTATTCCTATTGAAGAGCCTCTCTCTATGGTTGTTAAAGGACGTGATCAGGTGAGTGGTCTTTTAAGTCGTATTGAACTCTCAAGTGAAGATGTCAGAGATGCGATTAAAGAGCCACTTAAAGAGATCGCAGACGCACTTAAAGATGTCCTAGAAGTAATGCCACCTGATTTGGCGGGTGATATTGTTGAAAATGGTATTGTTTTAACGGGGGGTGGTGCATTGATTCGAGGTTTTGACAAATACCTTTCAGACATCGTTAAATTACCTGTATTTGTAGCAGATGAGCCTCTTTTAGCCGTTGCCAAAGGAACAGGTAAAGCACTTGAAGAGATAGATTTATTGCAACAATTATCGAATGAATAAACTAAGAATTGTTATCTTGTGTATTGCTTTTGTGTTTGTATCGTTTCGATACGGCACAGAGGCGAGACATATTGTAGGTGGTATTCAAAATAAAATACTTGCTCTGTATGTAGATACCAAGATGGCATTATGGGAAAAAATTGATGAGCATATAAACCAGCAAGAAGAGATAAAAAAGTTAAGGGTTGAAAATCAAACTTTACAAAAATCAGCTGTTTTATCGATTGCCTTTGCAAGTAAGTTAAACGATTTATTAAAGGAACATAATACCACAGGGTATCATCCTAGCGTGGCGTTGGTTGAATCTATTGGGTATGCTAATTTAAATGATTATGGAAAAGTGTGGCTTCGCTTTGATGACTTTAATCAAAGTAGAATTTATGGACTTTTACAAAAAGGTTATGCAGCAGGTATTGTTGTGCCAAATGATGGTCATCCACAAGCATTATTGTTAAGCGATCCGAAATCTATTTTTGCTGTTTATGTCGGAGAGAGTAAAATGCAAGGTATTGTGCAAGGCAATCGTAAAGAGGTATTGGTCAGATACATTTCACAATGGTTACAACCTCAAGTGGGTGATGAAGTCGTAACGAGTGGTTTAGATGGGATATTTTTTGAAGGAATAAAAGTAGGTGTGGTTTCTAAAGTGATTGAAGAAGAGTCTTCAAAAACCGTTGTGATAACTCCCTATGTAATACCGCATGTACCATCGTATATGCATGTGATTAAGCAAAACTAATATTGAATCCAGTCTCTTTGGACATTGGCTTGAATATTACATGTAGATTAAAGGAAAAAGATGCCAAAACGTCAAGATATTAAAACCATATTATTAATTGGATCAGGTCCAATTGTCATCGGACAGGCATGTGAATTTGACTATTCAGGAACGCAAGCAGCGAAAACACTTAAAGAGCTTGGCTATCGTGTTGTACTTGTAAACTCTAATCCAGCAACGATTATGACAGATCCTGAATTTGCAGATAGAACGTATATTGAACCTATTACACCAGAGGTTATCGCACGTATTATTGAGAAAGAGTGTGTGGATGCTGTACTTCCAACCATGGGTGGACAAACAGCGCTCAATGTTGCCATGACGATGCATGAAAAAGGGATGCTCAACAATGTTACATTTTTAGGGGCAAATCCTGCGGCCATTAAGAAGGGTGAAGACAGACAAGCCTTTAAAGAGGCGATGTTGAAAATCGGGATGGATTTACCTATTAGTGCGTATGCTTATAATATGGAAGATGCGTATGCAGCGGCTGAAAAAATTGGATTTCCGCTTATTATCCGTGCTTCTTATACCCTTGCAGGTGGCGGTAGTGGTGTGGCGTATAACATTGATGAGTTTAAAGAGTTGGCGATGGCAGGGCTTGATGCGAGTCCGATTAATGAGATTTTGATTGAAGAGTCACTTTTGGGATGGAAAGAGTATGAGATGGAAGTCATTCGAGATCGTGCAGATAACTGCATTATCGTTTGTTCGATTGAAAACTTAGACCCAATGGGTGTGCATACGGGAGATTCCATTACCATTGCACCTGCTCTTACTTTAACGGATAAAGAGTATCAGCGTATGCGAAATGCGTCGTTTGCGATTTTACGTGAGATTGGCGTAGATACGGGTGGTAGTAATGTACAGTTTTCCATTTGTCCTAACACAGGTCGTATGACGGTGATTGAGATGAACCCTCGTGTAAGCCGAAGTTCTGCGCTTGCTTCTAAAGCAACAGGGTATCCTATTGCTAAAGTGGCGACACTTTTGGCGGTTGGTTTTACGCTTGATGAGATTAAAAATGACATTACAGGCACAGCGGCGAGTTTTGAGCCCGTTATTGACTATATTGTAACAAAAGTTCCTCGTTTTACCTTTGAAAAATTCCCACTTGCGGATTCGACGTTGACCACTTCTATGAAGAGTGTGGGCGAAGTTATGGCGATTGGTCGTACGTTTAAAGAGTCATTTCAAAAAGCCCTCTGCTCACTTGAAACGAACCTCAGTGGTTTTGAAGCCATGAAAGTGGATGAAGAGAAACTCAAAAATGAGATTCGCCGACCTAATGCGGATAGAATGCTCTATGTGGGTGAGGCGTTCCGTCGTGGATACAGTGTGGAAGATATTTTTGCATTAAGTAAAATTGATCCGTGGTTTTTAAATCAGTTTAAAGAGATTATTGATTTTGAGAAAAAGATTGATATGTTTATTTTAAATGATGAAACGCTTTTACGTCAGGCAAAAACGATGGGCTTTTCGGATAAAATGATTGCAAAACTCATTAATCAAGAAGACAATTTAGAACTAACATCCAATGACATTTATTTTGCACGAACTAAACTTGGGATTGATTTTGAGTACAATGAAGTCGATACATGTGCCGCAGAGTTTAAAGCGCTGACCCCATACCTTTACTCAACAACCAATGTCACTAAACTACCTTCACATGTAAAAGAAAAAGATGCGCAGAAAAAGGTGATGATTATTGGCGGTGGACCAAATCGTATAGGTCAGGGCATCGAGTTTGACTACTGTTGTGTCCATGCGGCGTATGCTCTTAATGACATGGGTGTGAAAACCATTATGTACAACTGTAACCCAGAAACCGTCTCAACCGATTACGATACCAGCGATATTCTTTATTTTGAACCGATTGATTTTGAACATGTTAGAAGTGTGGTTGAAAAAGAGAACCCCGATGGCATTATCGTTCATTTTGGAGGGCAAACACCGCTTAAATTGGCGAAAAAATTGACCGTTATGGGTGCAAAAATCATTGGTACAACCGCACGTGTAATTGATATGGCAGAAGATAGAGAGAAATTTTCAAAATTTATTACCGAAAATAACATTAAGCAACCTAACAATGCGACTGCAACGAGCGAAGAAGAAGCGATTGAAAAAGCGAAAGAGATTGGTTATCCTGTTCTAGTTCGCCCCAGTTATGTTTTGGGTGGACGTGCGATGCGTATCGTCTACAACGAGAGTGAGCTTAGAATCTATATGAATGAAGCGGTGAGTGTGAGCCACAATTCACCTGTTCTGATTGATCAGTTCTTAGACCGTGCAATTGAGGTGGATGTGGATGCTATTTGTGATGGTAAAGATGTCTATATTGGTGGCATTATGCAACATATCGAAGAAGCGGGCATTCACAGCGGTGATAGCGCATGTTCTTTGCCAAGTGTGAGTTTAAGTGATGCAATTCTTTCAAAGATTGAAGCACAAACACAACAAATTGCTCTTAATTTAGGCGTTGTAGGTTTGATGAACATTCAATACGCTATCTATCAAGATGATGTGTATATGATTGAAGTCAATCCACGTGCGAGCCGTACGGTACCATTTGTGAGTAAGGCAACGGGCATGCCAATGGCAAAAGTAGCCACCCGTGTCATGTTTCAAGGAAACCTTCGTGAAGCGCTTAAATTTTACGATAAATTTGATGTAGTACGCGAAGAAAATGGTATTTTAAAACCTAAAAAGTTTGAGCATGTTGCGGTTAAAGAAGCCGTATTTCCATTTAACAAGCTTCAAGGTGCTGATCTTATCTTAGGACCTGAAATGAAATCAACCGGTGAAGTTATGGGCATTAGTAAAAACTTCCCAGCCTCGTTTGCGAAAAGCCAAATCGCTTCGGCAAACGTGCTGCCAAAAAGTGGCACAGTGTTTATCTCGTTAGTTGATATTGACAAAAGTTTTGCGAAACAAATTGGCGAAAAATTTGTTCAATTAGGATTTAAAGTGGTTGCCACAGGTGGTACACATAAAGCGCTTCAAGATGCAGGCGTGGATGCTGAGTTTGTCTATAAAATCAGCGAGGGTCGTCCAAACATTGAAGATAAACTCAAAAATGGTGATATTGCGCTTGTCATTAACACGAGTGATGCCAAATCAAGCAAAGACGATGCAAAGAAAATTCGTCAAGCAGTGCTTCGTTTTAAAATCCCATACTTTACAACTGTTGCCGCTGCTGCTGCTGCGACAGAGTCTATTGAGTATATTCAAGATAAAAGTGCGCTTGAACCACGTGCTTTACAAGACTATCTAAACTAAACCCCATGAACCCCGCACTTGTGTATCTCGCACAAACAGAGACAACAGCGGGGTTCCTCTCCCAAAATGCAAACGCACTGATTCAAACGAAAAATCGCCCAAGAGGAAAATCATTTTTGATGAGTGTGGATTCGCTCAAAACCTTGCACACCTTTACGAGAGTTCCAACATTGCATAAAAATTGTGTACGACGCTCAAAAAAAACAACCTTCGCTTATCCGTGTGGCTTAGCGATTCGTGTGGTGAAAGATGAGGCGCATTTAGAATTTTTACGCAAACTCACATGGAGCTACTCCACCTCTTCAAATCCTAGCGGAAAAGGCTTTAATGAAGCTTTTGCCAAAGAAAAAGCAGATGTGATTGTTTTTACATGTAAAGGGTTTTTTGAAGATAAACCCTCTATGATTTACAAATTAGGCAGAGTGAAAAAGAAGCGATTGCGATGAGATTAAATGTGAATAAGTATGATGCAGCAGTTATTTTAAAAGCATTAATGCAAGAGATTTATAAAGACAAATGGATTCTTCCTTTTATTATTACGTTTTATTTTAGTATGGCATTTGTATTAATTCCTTGCGCATTACTTTGGTGCTTTTCAATGGTCATGTATGCGAATTTGCCTATAACAGATCATTATATGGCGTTTATTGCTTATAAGACCCCATTTGTATTGGTTCCTTTTTCGTTTGTTTTATTGTTTTATTTTTACAGTGTTTATGATGAGATAGATAATAAAGAAAAGAAAGTGTATCGAAAAGCAAGAAATTTCATGTTAATGACTATGATAATGGGCTGTATTCCCATATTTATCGCAGAGTATCGATTGGTATGGATTATTCTTTATAGTTTTGTATTTATACTGACTCTCTATTTTCTTTCTCTTTCGTATTTGGATAGAGAGAAATATTATGGAAGGGTTTTACTCAATAGCTATGATGATTTGGGTGTTTATGGAATAATGGACAATCCTATGAGTGTGCAAGATGATCTTAATAGAGCAAAATTAACTGTAGCTACAGCCTCAACAGGTTTTATGTTTCTTACTTTATTTGTAAAATCTTTTCTAAAATCTTTAATTTATTTTCGAGCGATTTGTGATAAAAGATATGTTTTTGAAGCGGTACGTTATTTAGATGAAGCTTTCGAAAATAACATGGAGCCATTAAATATATTGCAAAATCACTATGTAAAATCTATTTTGAGTTATAAAGGATATATTGAATATTCAATGAATGGGTATGTCTTAACGAAGAAAAGCAGAGACTTAGCTTTGAAGGTGAAGAAATAATCTTTACATGTAAAGATTATTCTTCATAGTTTTTTATTTATGGCTACTACATGTATGATTTGGGTCGATTTTAGCCACTTTACCTGCCAAAAACGCACGCAAAGAGTCTTCTAAAATTTCATTTTTATCATCAAAATAGACATCAATACCAATCGCCAAAAACTTTTTCAAAGGCTCTCCGCCAATACCGCCAACAATAAGAACATCCGCTCCAAGGGATTGAATATTGGTTACAGCATTTTCACATGCCCCTGTGACATGCCCTGGATTTTTATGAACACTCACATCTTTTACAATGCCATCTTCAACGTTTACAACGGTATAAAAATTGGCTCGACCAAAGTGTGCGCCACGTTTAGCACTTAGCCCATCATCTTTAGTTGTAGGAAATACAATAATCATAACTTAACCTTTTATTTATTTTTTGAGATAGTTATTTTAACGCTTTTAAACTAAAACTTTTCCAGTGTGCCATCTTGATAGGCTTTATAGGCCTCTGCCACGCTCATCTCTCCTGCCCCTACGTAGATAACGGTGTTCATTTGCGCTAATACCGCACGGGCATTTTCTCCAGGACCATTGCCTGTGATAATCACATCCACACCCAAATCTGCCATCATTTTTGCCATTTTTGGGCCTGCCCCGTGTTCTTGATTGACAATTTCACGGTTGTCGTGAATGGTGATTTGACCACTTTGCTCGTCAAAAATAAGGACATAATAGGTACGTCCAAAGCGAGCTTCCATCATTGATTCCCACGCAGGGTCTTTGGTTGTAAAGGCTATTTTCATTTTATACTCCTAATGTATTTTTTATGGTTTCAAAACTCTCTTCAAGTAACTTTTTTAAAGGCTCATCACTGTATTCATTAATGGTTTTTGCTTCAACCATTGCTTGTGTAAAGGCTTTGTTGTAGGGAATACTCTTTACATGTAAAATGGATTCTTCTCTCAAAAAGGCTTCAATTTCCTCGCACACGGAAGGATTTAGGTCAGCTTTGTTGATGATGCATCCTGCTTTAATGCGAAACTTTTTCACCACTTCATAAACCCGTTTTAAATCGTGCAATCCTGAGAGGGTTGGCTCTGTGACCAACAGTGCAAAGTTTGCTCCACTTAAGGAAGAGACCACAGGACAGCCAATACCTGGTGAGCCATCGACAATCATTAAGGATTTGTTTTTCTCCAACGCAATCGCTTTTCCCTCTTTTTTGACCTTGGCAACCAGTTTTCCTGAATTCTCCGCTCCAATACCCAGCTTTGCGTGTACCATGTCGCTTCCGTATTTGGTAGAAGAGGCAAACCATGCCCCTGCCAAACGCTCGTTCATCGAAATCGCTTTTGGACGGCACACTTTTTCACAGTATCCACACCCTTCACACGAGAGTTCATCCACAACGTAGCGACCATTTTGCAAGACAATTGCATCAAAGCGACACACCTTTGCACATCGTCCACAATTACGGCACGCTTCAGGGTCAATATGCGCTAAAACACCGCTGTAAAAATCTTCTTTATGGGCAAAATCTGGCTGGAGTAAGAGGTGCATATCCGCAGCGTCCACATCACAATCCACCACCACGCACGACTCTTTGGCTAAACTAGCAAGGGCTGCGGTAATAGAGGTTTTGCCCGTACCGCCTTTGCCTGAAATGACGACTATCTCTTTCATAGTGACACTCCTTGTGAAAGATTCTTTACATGTAAAGCAATATTTTGAATTTCATCTTTAAAGGATGGAATTTCTTTATAGATGAGTTTTCCCTCCGAATAGAGCTTTGCTGCTTCCATAAGATGAGGAATTTTCCCTAAAATCGGGATATTTTCACTTTGGCAATAAGCCTCAACATCCTCATTTCCCATACCATAACGGTTAATCACTACGCCAAAATTTTTCTTTAAAATGCGTGTCGTCTCCACTGCTAAACTCAAATCGTGCAAACCAAAAGGGGTAGGCTCTGTCACCAAAATCACAAAATCCGCATCTTTAATCGCTTCAATCACAGGGCAAGAGGTTCCTGGAGGCGCATCAAAAAGTTTGATGGTTTCTTCCTCAAAATGTTGGTCAACGTATTTTTTAGTTTGCGCAATCAATGACACCGCTTGCTCTTCCCCAATATTTAAGCGCCCCTCCACAAACTCTATATCACCTGCAAGAAAATGGGTGAGTTCGCCCATTTTTTGAGGTTCCATAGGGAGTGAACCTGTAGGGCAGAGTTCGGAACAGGCGTAGCAACTGTGGCAGAGGTTGGGGAAGACTAAAATTTCATTGGCAATGAAAAGCAGCGCATTGAAATTGCAGTTTGGAACACAATCCGCACACAGCGTGCATGAAGTACTATCCCAACGAGGAATCATCTTCATTTTATCTTCTTTGCGTAAAAGCTCTCCGTTTAAAAAAAGGTTAGAATTAGGCTCTTCTACGTCCAAATCAACCAAAACAACACGCTGAGTTTCTCCTAAATAGGTGGCTAAATTGGTGGAGAGGGTCGTTTTACCCGTTCCACCTTTACCGCTAGCAATAGCTATTTTCATTGTTGAATCGCATTTTGTTTTTGTTGAACAAGCTCTTCCCTTACAAGGGTATGTCCACATACAGGGCATTTTTGTGTGGTGCATTTAACACCTCTTTCATGAGGGACCTTTTCACCGCATTTAGTACAGATACAAAAACCACCGTTGCCAAAGGCTCCACCGTTATTGCGTCCACCTCCCATGCCATTACCTTTATTTCCATTTCCTCGCATATTTGCACCACGTCCGCCATTTTGATTCATACCATTTCCACAACGGTTGGTATTGTTTTTCCCAAACATAAGTATTTCCTTTCTTGGTATATAAAACACTTCCATCACAAAAAGGATGCGAAATGTTAAAACATAAGTTATTTCAGGCTTTTAGTATTCATTTTTGAGTTCTTTCGTGACAACATTTTCCGTGTCCAAAGCCTCGAGCAAAATTGACCAATTTACCTGAGTGACATAAGGGACATTGTTCTTGCTCTTCGTGTAAGCTCGCTTTGAAAATATGGTGACACGTTACACATCGATAGAGATTCTCTTTAAAATGAACACTCCCACCACCAATCGTTAGCTTGGATCCATTAATGAGCATTGAAGCTACTTTTTTACGTGCACGTTCCAATAATCGTGTAAACGTTGAACGCGAAATTCCCATCGCTTCAGATGCTTCTTCATGCTCGAGTCCTTCGTGATCTGCTAAGCGAATTGCTTCATATTCATCAAGTTCAAGCATAACAGTCTCAAGTTTGTTACCAATCATTCCAGCAGGTTTAAACGTGTTAAATAATGGAGGATGACTGACGACTCTCTCTTTTGGATTTCTAGCCATAGACGTTCCTGTTTCCTTATAAGGTTATGGAATTATAATACACATATGTGCATAATGTCAAGAGTAAATATACACTTATGTGCAAAATTATTTTACATGTAAAGCATTAAAAAGTTTCCAGAGACTTTTTCTTTTGTGTAGGGATTCTTTACATGTAAAGAGTATAATGCCTATCAAACGCCTATTCTTTAAGCTATAAGGAAAAACGAAATGGAATTAAAAGTCTTAGTCGATAACACTACCATGATTGACCGTTATTTTTTGGCAGAACCTGCGGTGTCATATCTTATTAGCGAGGGCGATACCAAAGTCTTATTTGACGTGGGGTATTCAAATATTTTTATCAAAAATGCACAACAGATGAATGAATCCCTTAAAGATATTGACTATGTGGTGATTTCTCATGGGCATAACGACCATACAGGCGGGTTAGTCTCTTTGGCTACATTTTACGCTGAGGTGAAAGCGGAACATATCCCATACTCTCATCCGACGCTTATCGCCCATCCAGAGGCTTTTTTGCACAAAGAAGAAAAAGGTCAGTGTATTGGTTCAATGTTGGATCAAAAAAATGTTAGCAAATATTTTAAGACACAATGGAGTAGCACACCCTTGTGGATAACGCCTAAGTTAGTTTTTCTAGGAGAAATTGAAAGAACGAACGCTTTTGAAAATCTTGAACCAATAGGGCAGTACGAAACGGCAGATACAATGAAAGATGATTATGTTAAGGATGATTCGGCATTGGTGTATCAATCAGCCCAAGGACTTGTTATCATCACAGGGTGTTCGCATTCAGGCATTTGCAATATTATTGAGTATGCAAAAAAAGTGTGTCAGGATGAGAGAGTTGTGGATATTATTGGCGGGTTTCATTTGCTTCATCCCTGTGCAATTCAAGCCGAGGGAACATTAAAGTATTTTTATGAACAGCAGATAAAAACGATGCATCCTTGCCATTGCACCAGTTTAGAATATAAAATCAAGTTATCCAAAACAAGCGAGGTTTTAGATGTGGGTGTTGGGCTTTCTCTCTTTTTTGATTAGGAAGTGGTTATTTTATTTTTACATGTAAAGACTTAAGTATTAAAAATAAATCCTTCAATATTCATTTGAATTTAAAAGTGTTTGATATAGAATCTTCTAGAAAGAGTGTTATAAAAGATTTTCATGGAGCTTATTTATGGTTACACCTAAAGATCATATTAATTTTAAAGCGTTGAAGCTTTCATCTGAAATTGACGAAGAAATTATGGATTGTGCGATTGCATTTATTGAACCAAATGGCGGAGGTCCATTACCTGACCACACACATGAACATGATCATCTGTTTACTGTCATCTCAGGTGAAATTGAGATCCGCTTGGGGGATAAAAAAAGAATCGTAACAGAGGGAATGTCTTTTAGGGTTCCTGGTAAAACCCTTCATTCTGTATGGAATGTTTCTACAAAAATTGCAAAAGTCTTAGGTGTTTCACTCAATACAAAATGAAGTTGTATTAAAAAGC
>RZYK01000445.1 GCA_009930355.1 Campylobacterota bacterium
TCCAAGATTCAAGTAATTAATGCAACTTTTTGAGGGGTTAAAGAGCAAAAGAAAGACAGAACGTTAATATTTTTCAAGACAAAGGAGAAAGAAAAAATCTTTCCCTCTTTGCCCTGATGGAGTAAATGTTTTCTTTTGCCTCCTAAATCGCCAAAAATAAGTTGCGAATGAAACACTTAACCAGAGAACAAAGGTACACAATTTCAGTAATGAAAGGCAAACTGAATCAAAGCGAAATCGCTGAAGCGATAGGCAAGGACAAATCCGTTGTAAGCCGTGAACTGAAAAGGAACTGCGACAAGCGAAGCGGTCGCTACAACTATGACCTGGCTCAACGAAAATATGAAAGGAGGCAGCGGGAAAAGCCAAAACATCAACGTTTTACAACAGAGGTGGAGGATTACGTTAAGAAGCAATTGAGCAATGATTTTAGTCCTGAACAAATTGCCGGAAGGGCTAAATTAGAAGGCGTAACCTGTGTAAGCCACGAAATCATCTACCAGTACATTTGGGTCGATAAAAGAAAGAAAGGAAACCTTCATACCCATTTACGACATAAGGGGCGGAAGTACCAAAAACGAAGTGACAAAACAGACAAACGAGGATGCATCAAGAACCGGGTGAGTATTGAACAACGGCCAGCAATTGTAGATGAAAAAAAGCGATTTGGCGACTTTGAAGCTGATACTATAATTGGTAAGAATCATAAAGGAGCAATACTGACAATAAATGATCGCAGCTCAAGCCTTGTAATCATTCGCAAACTTGAAAGGAAAGAAGCTAATGGATTGGCAGAAAAACTGATTGAAGCATTAACACCCATAAGCGAATATGTATTAACTATTACAAATGATAATGGAAAAGAATTTGCACAACATGAACGAATAGGCAAAGAATTAAATACGAATGTATATTTTGCACACCCTTACCATTCATGGGAAAGGGGCGCAAATGAAAACATGAATGGACTTATACGTCAATATTTACAGAAAGGAATATCATTTGAAAACGTTACAGATAATCAGATATACGATATACAAAATAAACTAAATAACAGGCCAAGAAAAAAATTAAATTTTTTAACACCAAATGAATTTATTAGTATTAACTTTGCGATCGATAAAGTTGCATTTATGACTTGAATTCAGC
>RZYK01000446.1 GCA_009930355.1 Campylobacterota bacterium
GGTAATACCACATTTTCATCCGCTAAAAAAATTGCCTGGTATAACATTTCTTTTAAAAATGGATATTCCGTAGGTTTTATTTCTCTGATCATCCTCTCGATTTCAACATTAAATATCGCATCAAAGTTAAACAATATGGTCGTGACTTATCCATTTTTTAAAATTTATATCCTTAAGGTTCACTCTGAAATAGTAAGTGTTTGATCGTAATAAGTTAACGGATGGGCGTAAATACACTGATTTCATTGGACTGTTATAAAATCAGGATCAACCCGGTTATAAAGAAAATTCATTTTTTATTTTTGACCGGTGCAAATAATTGTCGGGATTCGAAATCGCTAAGCGACCAATTTTCCGGCTTTAAGCACCACCACAGCTTGTATAGTAACTGAAAAACAATCGTTTACACGTTACCTAAGCAAATCAATAATTGCGCCCCTGACCCTAAAGCCTTTCCTAATAAAAATGGATACTAACCGTAATATGAACCGGGTACAGGTTCCGGCGAGATAACAATATGTGTTAGAAATCCCATATACGGGCGTCTCCTTAAGGGGCACCGTTCAATGTAAACTTCCCGGCACAGCAAAAATCATACAAGTTCAAAAACTTTCATGTCTTCTTCTACTGTTTGTATAGTTTGCACACCAAATTCTTTTTGAACTGCTTCTAACAAATTTGGCGTTAACCATGCAGGAAGTGTCGGACCCACATGCGTATTTTTTATCCCCAAATACAATAATGCAAGATGAACAATAATTGCTTTTTGTTCATACCAGGCAATATTAAATACAATAGGAAGTTGATTGATATCGTCTAATTTCAGCACTTCTTTTAATTTCAAGGCCACAAATGCCCACGAATAACTGTCGTTACATTGTCCGGCATCCAACACTCTCGGAATTCCGTTTATATCCCCTAATTTAAGTTTATTGTACCGATATTTAGCACACCCCGAAGTGAGAATTACGGTATCATTTGGCAATTGTCGGGCAAATTCGGTATAATACTCGCGCGATTTTTGACGGGCATCACAACCCGACATCACTACTAATTTTTTGATAGCGCCTGAATTTATGGCATCAAGAATCTTATCGGCAAGATTAAGTACTTGATTATGTGCAAAGCCAATAGTAATTTCGCCCGAT
>RZYK01000136.1 GCA_009930355.1 Campylobacterota bacterium
AGATCAAGCAGCATTTGGTATCAAAGACTCTTCAGAACTCTTTATTAAAGATGCTCTAAAAGCGGGTCTTGGTATTAACCACGTTGAAATGTTAGAAGTTATCGGTAAACGTGCACAAGAGACGTTAGATTTTACCATTAAATGTGGTGCACGATACCAACTAGGTAAAAAACCAACGTGGTTTGGTGGTCACTCAGTCAATAGAACTATTGTTACGGATAACATGAGTGGTTCAGCGATTATCCAACCTATGGCAGCATTTGTTGAGAAATTGCCTGGTTGTAAATTAATGACGCGTGCAAAATTTGATGATTTTGTTATGAGTGCTGATGGTACAGCCGTTGTAGGTGTTATGGCACGTATTAACTACCGCTTCGATAAAAACCTCTTAAGCGATGATATGGAAAACAAATCCGGTGAGAAAAAAGTCTATCGTGCTAAAAAAGGTGTTATTTTAGCCAGTGGTGGTTTTTCTATGGATAAAGTGTATAGAAAAATGCAAGACCCTAGAATTGCGGAAGATATGGATGCAACCAACCACGATGGTGCAACCGCAGGTGCACTGCTTAAAGCCTTCCAAATTGGTGCAATGCCTGTGCATATTGACTGGATTCAACAAGGACCATGGGCAAGCCCAGATGAGAGAGGGTTTGGTGTAGCACCACTTCTAACTCAACAAGGTCTTTTTGTTAAAGGTGTCGCTGTTGACGTTAGAAACGGTAAACGTTTTATGAATGAAATGGCCGATCGTAAAACAAGAGCGGACGCTGAGTATGTCATCTTAAGAGAAGCGCCAAAAGCATTCCCTGTAGCCATTGGTACCTACAATACTTTTGATGAACAAATCTATGCAGCAGTTGAAAAAGGTCTGCAAACAGGCGTTATGAAAAAATTTGATACCCTTGATGCCTTAGCTGCTAACTACAAAATCCCAGCTGATGCACTCAAAGAGACTATCAAAAAGTACAATGAAGATGCAAAAAATGGCGTTGAGGACCAATTCAAAAAACAATCACTCAAAGATGTAAAAGGTAAAGAAGCGATTGAAATGAAAGGACCTTTCTATGCGATTCGTTTGATGCCAAAACCTCACCACACAATGGGTGGTGTAAAAATTAATACCAAAGCACAAGTTATTTCTGGCAATACAGGCAAACCAATTCCTGGTCTATTCGCAGCAGGCGAAGTCACAGGAGGAACACACGGTGCAAGCCGTTTGGGTAGTTGTGCGATTGCAGATTGTCTTGTATTTGGTATGATTGCAGGAGAAACAATCTAACCATGCGTAGCAAAAAAACTCTTTTTTCAATAGGGTTTTTTCTTCTTCTAAGCGCACTATCGCTTATTGGCAGTGAGACGGCAACTCCGTCTCCTACTAAAGAGGTTCCAGTGAGTGCTGAGTTAAAAGAAAAATTTCCTATCAAAGCCCATCATGCCAAACTCTCACTGAAGTGTACAGATTGTCATGAGAACCAAGGGGACAACCCTGAGAATTTTAAAATGATTGGGGATGAGGGGTGTCTGTCCTGTCATAAAACCAAACAGTATTTGGCAGATAGACTCAAATTTATGGATGCATTGCATGTTAATCCACACAACTCAATTCACGATGGTCCAAAGCTCTATTGTGATGAGTGTCACTTTGAACACAAAAAATCAGACAACATGTGTTTAAGCTGTCACAGCAATGATGTGAAACTTTGGATGAGGGAGACACCATGATGAAAAAAATTCTTTTGTTTATCAAGAGTAAACTTTTTCTCTTCGGTGCTGTAGGCGTTTTCATTGGTCTTCTCTTCTCTCTTGCAATGTATTAGGGACTTCATAGAACCAGTGATGATAAGTTTTGTATCGTTTGTCATGAAATGGCACCGATGGTGGCAGCATACCATAACGATGTGCATGGCGGTGCTGGTAAAAGTGGTATTAAAGTGACGTGTGTTACCTGTCACTTACCGCATGACAATGTTTTAAATTACATTTTTACCAAAGCACGAAATGGCGTAGTTGAGGGAGCGATTCACTTTTTTGGCAATCCTGATGCGATTGATTGGCATGCTAACCGTGCAAAACGTGACCATTTCGTAGTGGATGAGGGATGTATTGGTTGTCATACCAACTACAAAACCAATACCAACATCAGTGCTAAAGGTTTAAAAATGCATGCGCATTACGAGAGCCTTAAAAACACCGATAAAAAAATTGGATGTGCGTCATGCCATGCAGAAGTAGGACACCATGGACTTAAATCTATGTTGAACTACTACAAACCTGAGTATCCTTATTACAACGGTAAATTAGATAAGAAGAAAGAAGAAGTTGAGAAAAAACTCAGCGAAACTTTGAAGTAACGGGCAAAAGTCGCCCGTTGCCTCTTTGTTGATGAAGAAGCAATGGGCAAGTTTACTTTACTTTGTGAAAACAGAGTGAAACGAAAACAAGGAAGAAATATGAAACTCGTTAAATTATCCCTTGCGGCACTTGTCACACTTGGCACCATGGCACATGCAGCAGACACCCTTGCCGATGCGTTTAAAAACGGTAAAGTTGCAGGTGAATTACGTTTTGTCTACACCGCAGGCTCAGACAGTGATGCAACAACACAAACAGCACCTGTCAATAATGTCAATGTTGGCTCAGTGGCGGCAGAACTCAAATACGTCACCGATAGTTTTTATGGTTTTAAACTGGGTATGGGCTTTCAATCCGCTCATGACTTAGGATTCCACGATAAAGATTATGATGGAACACTTGGCGGACAACCTGCTAGCGAAGATGATGAGCGTAACTCCGTCAGTACGACTCTTCTTTCAGAAGCGTACATTCAGTACACCTACTCAAAATCAAATATTATGATTGGTCGTCAAAAAATCAAAACACCTCTTATTATGACCAGTACTGCGTTTGCTTTGGAAGACTCGTTTGATGCAGCAGTTTTAACAGTCAATGAAATCCCTGATACGATGATTAAACTCATGTACATTCAAGATTGGCAGATGCGTTATGGCAGCGACACACGAAAAACAGCCACTGGTGCAATAACTGCAACGCAAAAAGATGACCACTTAAAAGATGGTATCTACTCACTTTTCTTTGTCAATAAAAGCATTAAAGGCTTGAAAATTGATGGTCAATACATGAGCACCAACGAAAGTGAAGGGTTTTACGATGCACCTGTGTTTATCGGAGAAGGTGGATACAATGAGTACTATCTTCAAGCAGAATACAAGCTACCGATTAGCTTTCCACTCTCTTTGGCAATGACCTATGCGGGTGCAGATTATGATGATGGTGTCTATAGAAGTCCTGCTATCACAAATCCTGCTATGAAAGTAGGTGGAGACAATGCACGTTTGTATGGCTTTAAAGCAGCAACAGAGGTTTCTGGTGTCAAATTTAACGTTGCCTACACCACAGTGGATGAGGAAGCAAACTTCCCAGGAACATTTGGTCACGTGCCTGATACCATTGCGTATACGGATATGCTCACTAACAATGCTATTTTTGCGGGTGTGGATGCCTACTCTGTTGAAGCCATTTATGGTTTTGGAGTCCCTGGTCTTAGCACAGGTTTGAAATACGCACATTATGACCAAAGTGACAAAGGTATTGCCAACGCTGGTATGAATCTTGATGGCGCCGATGAGATTAATCTCGACCTCAAATATGCCTTTAGTGGTGCATTAAAAGGATTCTCTACACGTCTATGGGCAGGTTATGGTACGTATGATCACGTTTCAGGAGATGATGATTTCCTTTATGGACGTTTTTATCTTAAATACAATTTCTAATTTTTCCTCTTTTAAGGTTTGGCATAAATATGCCAAACCCTTTTTTATTTCTTTACATGTAAAACTTTTTAGGCTTTACATGTAAAGAAATTCTCTCCTAATGGATACGCAATGAAAATATTTGTCCTTGAATCTGATAAAGCCTTACAAGATAGCATAGATACCTGCCTTAATAACTGTCGTTTAAAAATCACCATTCGTAAAGCCTACGATAAGCAAGAACTTTTTAATGAAGCTTCTCACATGGATGAATATGCCCTTTTTGCACTGAATCTGAAAAACCCAGCCGATGCACGTACACTTGATTTTATTCGAGAAAATGGAGGTTTTGCTCCTGTTTTACTTATTTTAGAACCCATGCAAGACCCTTTAATGCTGAAAACCCTCTACTACCTTGGTTACAACGATGTTATTATTAAACCTTTTTATGTTGAGGAGATGGTTTTTCGTATCTACAAACTCTGTGACATCTGGAACAATGATGTCTTCTTTTTACGCAATGGTATGTATTTTGATTGCAAGCAAGGAATGTTTATTACCAAAGATGAACCTATACTCCTTGGTCGAAAAGAGTCCCTACTGCTTAAATGCCTCTTCTTAAAATCCCCTCATGTGGTGACATGGAATGAGATTATTTCCTTTGTATACCACAATGAAATCATTACACAAGAGCGTATTCGAGCGCTTGTCAAACAACTTCGTAGCAAACTTCCACTTGATTGTATTAAAACCGTCAATGGAAAAGGATATCAAATTATGAGCACACTTTAAATACTTTTCTAAAACTTAGCTAAAAAAGTCATTTTTAAAATAGTTTTTTCAATCAGCATTCAAAAAAAATCTTACATTAAACATCTTAATTAGTTAGTATAATTCAGCTAGAAATAATAATACCACTTTAAAAAAAGGAGTTACAATGAGTCAAGAGACCATGTCAAGACGTGATGCTCTCAAATTAGGTGCACTAGGAGCAGCTGGCGCCATGCTTAGCGCAAGCCAAGCAATGGCAGCAGCACCCACAGAAAAAGATGTTAAATTTGATGAAGAATACGATGTTGTCGTAATCGGTACAGGTTTTTCAGGTCTAGCAGCTGCGGCTAAAGCGGCTGAGAGAGGCTATAAAGTGCTTATTTTAGAAAAAATGGGACGTGTTGGTGGAAATTCTGTTATTAACGGTGGCGGTATGGCAGTTCCTATGAACAAATACCAAAAGAAACATGGTATTGAGGATTCGGGTGAAAAATTTATTGCCGATTGTTTAAAAGCGGGTTTGGGCATTAATCATGTTGAGATGCTTCAAACGATTGTCAAACGCTCCAACGATGCCCTTGAATTTGCCCTAAAATGCGGTGCAAAATTTCAAGATGTTAAACCTGCGTGGTTTGGTGGTCACTCTGCCCCTCGTACGTTAGTCACTGAAAACATGAGTGGTTCAGGCATTATTCAACCTATGGCAGCGTTTGTTGAAAAGTTACCAGGGTGCAAGATTCTCACACGTGCAAAAATGGATGACTTTGTTATGAGCAATGATGGTACTTCTGTTATCGGTGTGACCGCACGTATTAACTACCGCTTCGATAAAAATTTACTCAATGACGATATTGAAAATAAAAGCGGCGAGAAAAAAGTATACCGTGCGAAAAAAGGTGTTATTCTAGCCAGCGGTGGTTTTGCAATGGATAAAGTTTTTAGAAAAATGCAAGACCCTAGAATTGCAGAAGATCAAGATGCAACCAACCATGATGGCGCAACTGCTGGTGCAATGCTTAAAGCCTTCCAAATTGGTGCAATGCCTGTGCATATTGACTGGATTCAACAAGGACCATGGGCAAGCCCAGATGAGAGAGGTTTTGGTGTAGCACCACTTCTAACTCAACAAGGTCTT
>RZYK01000009.1 GCA_009930355.1 Campylobacterota bacterium
CCCAATGCTGCGTATTTTAGGAAATTACTATTTTTCACATTTCCTCCTTTATTCTTTTCGTTAACTTTTCATCTTTACATGTAAAAGCAACAACGCCCACCCCAAACACACATGATTCGCATCATCGTGTAACTAAAGACATAACCTCCTATTATTAATTTTTATTTAAATGTAAAAGATAATACTAAGATTGTGGTTATTGTATAAATAAAGCGAAAAAAAAACCTTGACTTATATCAATTTTTCTTAATTCACACGCAAGGAGGTCTGGTTGGGACAAGAGAGTAAAAGACGCTGTAACGGTACTTTTGAAATACAAAAAGAGGTAATAACGATAAAAATAAAAAAAATCTTATAAAATGATGTTATAAGAAAAAAGCAGATACTATTTTTCTGTTTTTTGTAAAACTGACCCATTTTTTAGAAAGATAACGATATGAATACGTATAACCTTTTGGATAGTTTATCGGATATACTCAAAATAATGCGAACATGCAAAAAGAGGGAAGATGTTCTTAATCTTTTTTCCCTCTTTTCTTTAACGTAGTAATAACAAAGGTTTTGGGGTCGATAAAATCATCTTTGAAGTGAAACTTCCAAAAAGTACATCACGAATACGACTATGACTAAAGGCACCCATAGCGATTAAATTTATGGTATTTTCTTTTTGATAACTCAAAAGTTCTTCAATAGGTTCACCTTGAAGAGATGAGCTATAAAGAGTACGAGAACAGAGTATCTCTAACATATGGGTTGCTTCTTCTAACATAAAAGAGGAGAGTGCTTTGTCTTTATGAACATTGACAATATGGCGCTCTACATGATTAAAAAGCGGCTCTTTTACCACCAGTTCTAAGGCTTTTTTTGATGAAGCAGAACCATCATAAGCTATAAGAATTTTCTTTGGCTCATGAAAGGATTCATTGACGAGCAAAATAGGCACATTTAGGGTACGAATCAACTCCTCTACTTGTGCGCCAATCGCCTGAGTGTCTCCCTCATGTTCTCTGCCACGAAGTCCTAAAATCAAAAGGCGAATCTCCTCTTTGTGTGGTGCTATATTTTCGTAGAGTTCTCCGTGTTTTTGCACGATTTTAACCTCTTGTGCCCCCTGTGTTAAAGCACGCTCTTTAAAATTTAAGAGCATTGTTTTACCTTGTGCTATCGCTTTTTTACTCTCGTCTTGCTCTTCATCAATCAAACTCTCTAGCAAATCATCCCGTGAACCTAAGCCAATATTACCTGAAAGATCGGTTTGAGTACTTACATGTAAATGCTCCACCACATTTAAAAGCTCCAAAGGAAGCCCTAAGGTCTTCGAAAAAAAAGCGCCAAAATCGCACACGGCTTCGCTTAACACAGAACCATCCACACATGCCATAATTTTCTTAGACATCCTAGTGTCCTCCCATCATTTTTTTAATCTCTTCAGGTTTATCATGAACACCAAAACGATCAATAATTGTCTGATTTGCCTTACTTAAGCCTATAACTTCTACCTCCGCACCCTCACGGCGAAATTTAATGACCACTTTATCCAAAGCACTCACCCCTGTGATGTCCCAAAAATGCGCCCTGCTAAGATCTATCACAACATTATCGACCACTTCTTTAAAATCAAAGGCGTTAATAAATCGCTCTGCCGAATTAAAAAAAACTTGCCCCACAACGTTGTAATGTGCCACAGTACCCTCTTCGTTTAAGGCATGCTCCACATACATAAAGTGGCTGATTTTATTGGCAAAAAAGAGTGACGCTAAAAGCACACCTGTTAAAACGCCATAGGCTAAATTGTGCGTCCAAACCACTACAGCAACGGTGGAGAGCATCACGATGTTGGTGGAAAGAGGCAAGGTTTTTAAGCGTTTAATCGAACCCCAATCAAACGTCCCTATCGAGACCATAATCATAATCGACACTAAGGCTGCCATAGGAATGAGGCTGAGCCACTGGCTTAAAAAGACCACCATGATGAGCAACATCACGCCTGCAAACAGGGTGGAAAGTCTGCCTCGTCCGCCTGATTTGATGTTGATGACGGATTGTCCTATCATCGCACACCCTGCCATCCCTCCAAAAAATCCAGCCACAATGTTCGCCACGCCCTGCCCTTTGCACTCACGGTTTTTATCGCTTTTGGTATCGGTAAGCTCATCAACGATAGTCGCCGTCATGAGCGATTCCAAAAGCCCAACGACTGCGAGAGCGGCAGAATAAGGAAAGATAATTTGCAAGGTTTCAATCGTGAAAGGGATAGAGGGGATTAAAAATATCGGAAGCGTATCAGGAAGCGTTCCCATATCGCCGATGGTGCGCACATCCCACCCTAGCATCAGACTCGCAAGGGTAATGACAACAATCGTCACCAAAGGAGAGGGAATGAGTTTGCCCACCAAAGGCAAAAATGGAAATCCGTAAATAATCCCAAGCCCTGCAACCACAAACGCATAGGTGTGCCATGAAACATTACTCAGTTCTGGCAATTGCGCCATAAAAATCAAAATCGCCAAAGCATTGACAAAACCCACAACCACAGAGCGGGATACAAAACTCATCAAAGAGCCCAATTTCAAATACCCAGCACATATTTGCAACACACCTGTTAAAACCGTAGCAGCGAGCAAATACTCTAAGCCATGCGATTTTACCAATGTCACCATCAAAAGTGCCATCGCCCCTGTGGCGGCTGAAATCATACCCGTGCGGCCTCCCACAAAGGCAATCACCACGGCAATACAAAACGAGGCATAAAGCCCCACTTTAGGGTCAACCCCTGCAATAATCGAAAACGCAATCGCCTCAGGAATCAAGGCAAGCGCAACAACAAGCCCTGAGAGCAAATCGCCTTTAATATTTCCAAACCACTCTTTTTTAATTGTCAATACCAAAGACATATCCTTATTTTTTTATACGTGTTTAAATAGATGGAGCGGGTGACGGGGCTCGAACCCGCGACTTTCAGCTTGGGAAGCTAACACTCTACCACTGAGCTACACCCGCAAAGGAAGAAACAAAAATGAAGGTCGTAATTATAGCATGATTTCCAAAGAAGCCCTCTCTAAAATGTGACAACCATGCTTTTCGTCCATCTCAATAAACCCTGAAGCCTTAAACTTTGAAAGGGTACGAGAGAGCGTTTCAGGCGTTAAATTGAGTATGGAAGCGATTTGAGTGTTTTTTAATGTGTCAAAGAGTTCGCCATTTTCTAAAATAAACTTCGCTACTTTTGCCTCTGCGGTTAAAATGACCTCTTTTTGAATCACATCAATCAAAATTTTATGCTTTGCAATCAAACTTTTAATAATCTCAAACGAGATGTCAGGATTTTTGAAAAAGTCTTTTTCTAAGGCTTTATAATCAATGCGTAACACTTCACTGTTACTCATAAATTCCGCTGTGGCAGGGTAAGGGATATTTTCAAAATTGGCAAGTTCTGCGACCAAACCGCCAGGGTAAAACTCATGAAGGAAAATCTGCTGTCCTTTATGATTGGTCTTATACACCCTAAGCGTTCCTTGCAAAAGAACATAGAGATAGACTGGCATATCCCCCTCATAAAAGAGAATCTCTTTTGCATGGTACTTTTTAATCACCGAAATCTTCTTAAGCTTTTCAAGCTGCTCATCAGAAAGTTTTGAAAAAATCGCAATGTTTTTAAGACGCTCCATGTGTTCCAATCCTTAAAAAAAGAGTTTCACATGGTAGCGTATTGTTGGTAAGAAAGGCTTTACATGTAAAGCCTAATAGACAAAACCTAGTTGCACTAACAGTTTTGTGGAGCGTTCGCTTTCACTCTCAACCTTGTCTCCGCCAATGACCCTAGCGATTTGTGCTTTGCCAAAGAATTGTTTATAAGACGCTTGATAGCCTATGCCTATATCACTAAGCTGTCTGCTCTCTTGTGTTCCATTTTCGTTTTGCATGGTGGCATAGCCTGTATCGGCAAAGAGACTGGCTTTATGCGTGATTGCCTCAAAGGAAGGCAAGGTATAAAAGAGTTCTGCCCCCAGGATATAGCCATTTTCAGCAGAGTGTTCGCCATCAGGAAATGCCCTTACCCCATACGCTCCTCCTAAAGAGAAGTCTTCACTGCCATCGAGGTTTTTATTGCCCAGAGCGTGTTGAAAGCGAAGGCTAGTGGTAAGGGTGTATTGAGGTGAGAATGCCATGGTATGTTCGACACTACCTGCAACCTTCGCATACGCTCCATCGGTATCGCTGTTGCTAGGACTATCTAATACTCCTTTGGTGAGTTTAAGTTCACTTGAGAGGGTACTGTTTAACCCAAAGAGGGTGTGGTGTTTAAGGTAATTTGCTCCAATGCTCAGTGCATTAGAGTCTTTTTTGGTGACATCGTTCGTACTTTCAATCTCATCTTGCATCTTTTTATGCGCATATCCCAAAGAGAGGTGTAAGCTCTCTAAACGTGTGCGAATGAGTGGGTAGGAGAGCGAGGCTTCAAGGGTGGTTGAATGACCTAGTGCATCAAGGGCTTTATACTCTTCTGCAAGGGAGTAGGTGGTACGAGAAGCACTCACTTCTCCCCTTAGCCCATTGTCCATCACAGGAAAATTATAATAGACCTTGCCATTTTTCAAATCCGTTGTGGAGGAGAGTACACCATTGATACCAAACTTATCGCCATAACCTAAAGGAGAGTTAGCACTTACACCAACATTGACGCGATGGCGTCCTGTGTATTTGGAGCCGTAGTTATCCCCTACGATATAGGCACTGTAAGGATTGCTTGCTTCTGTTTTCATCTCAAAATCCGATGTACCTACGTTTTCTCCTGGTTTGACATCGGCTCCTGTAACATTCACTCCTGGGGTATCATTGATAAGGAGCATAGCACGCTCTAGGGTATGGGTACTGATGACATTCTCCCTTGTCGCACTCTCTAACATACCTTGTACTCTTTCATTGGACACAAGAGAGCTGTTTTTAAGATGAAACGCTCCATAGTTTCCTTCAATGATGGCTATTTCTAAAATGCCCTCATCCATACGCTGTTTTGGGATGTAGGCACGGGCGACGAAGTAGCCCTCTTCTCGGTACGCTTTGGTGATAAGAGAAGTCATCTTTTGCAAATCTGAGAAGGTGTGGGTTTGCCCTACATACCCCTTAATACGAGAGAGAAGTTTATCTTTACTCATATGCACTACCCCACTAAATTTAAACCCTTTAACTTCGATACGTTTTCCGCTCTCTTCCATCATTGGCTCTTTGAGTGGCTCTTCACCGATGGAAGGAATGGCATTATTGATGGCTCGCTCCACCTCTTTGGGTGGTTGGACTTGTCTTTGTATATCTCCGATGGTGGGCTGTGCGGCTAGAAGAGCGTTTGCACTGATAAGCGATATGAGTATGGTATTTTTCTTCATCTGTTCTTTTCCTTATGGTTGTGCTGCAAGTAAATCTTCTTCTAAACCCTCAGGAAGGCGAATGCCTCCACTCATAGAGTTTATTTTCGCCAATACTAAAAAAATGCCCCCAGCTTCTCTGCTAAATCTATCCGTAGGCACAGTGAAAAACGGGGGATGCGTTGCTGTACCGTTTTCTATATGGGCGACATTTGGAAACGTAAAATCGTGATGTGCCAAAGGATTTGGGTCTGCTTGTAACGAACGAAGTAATGGATAGGTATGCCCCTCGTAGATAACCCAAATCGTATCAAAATCAAACCCTGTAAAAGTTGCTTTTTGTTGCATTTGCGTAGTAGTAAGTCCTGTTAAAATTGTAATGATTCCTCCATTATCTAAACCAATTCCATCTGTTTGTCCTGTGGTCTGCGTATCCCAGTAACTATCTCCAATCATCCCACTATTATTTTCGCCCACCAATCCACCGACATAGGAATATCCCATCACACGCCCTGTGGCATAAGCGTTTCTTAGGACTCCATCATTTTTCCCCACCAATCCACCGACATAATTCATCCCATGAACACTCCCTGTGGCATAAGCGTTGCTTAGGTTTCCAATATTCCATCCTACCAATCCACCGACATAAAAGGCGGAATATCCTGTCACGTTCCCTGTGGCATAAACATTACTTAGGCTTCCACCATTATTATTGGTCCCAACCAATCCACCAACATACTCATTTCCATCGACACTGCCTGTGGCATAAGCGTTGCTTAGGGTTCCATAATTATCTCCCACCAATCCACCGACATTAGCCCAACCTGTGATAGAAACATTGGTCAGCCCAAGGTTACTCACTGTGCCACCTGTATCGACCACTCCAAAAAGCCCTACAGTATCTGTTGATGGGCGGTCAATCATTAAACTATCAATAGTATGATGGTTGCCATCAAAGTTTCCAACAAATGGGTTTGTGCTCGTTCCTATCGGTACAAAGCCCTCGCCACTGTTGGTATAACCTGCTGTTGCACTGTTTAGGTTGTTGGAAAGGGCGTAGTATTTGCCAAGGGTCGTCGTGTTGTAGTTGATATTTTGTAAATGTGTCCAGTTGGTGATGGCATAAGGAGATACAGCGGTTCCCCAACCGCTGTTAAAAAGAAGGATTTGTGCTGGTTTATCGGCTTCTGTCGTAACAGAAACAAGATACGGTCGCAAGGATACTTCATAACCCTCTACAGAGGTTCCTCCACCAAACGACCATACAGCAGTGTTCAATCCGCTAAAGTTTGAAGCGTTGGCAAAATCCACTGTGGTAAGCCCTATTACATTTGTAATGCTACCTCCATCATCTAAACCCACTTCATTTGTTTGTACTGTGGTCTGCGTATCCCAGTAACTATTACTGATAGTGCCACTACTCCCATTGTATCCAACCAATCCACCAACAGCACTACTTCCACTCACGCTCCCTGTGGCATAAGCGTTGCTTAGGTGACCAAGATTCCCTCCCACCAATCCACCAATACCATTACTTCCACTCACGCTCCCTGTGGCATAAACATTACTTAGACTTCCACCATTATCATTGGCACCCACTAATCCACCCACATACCAATTTCCAGCTTCACCACTTACACTCCCTGTAGCATATGCATTGCTTAGGACTCCACCAAACCCATTGTATCCCACCAATCCACCTACACGGCTCTCTCCACTCACATTACCTGTGGCATAAACATTGGTTAATGTTCCAACATTGAATCCCACCAATCCACCTACATAATTACCTCCACTCACACTTCCTGTGGCATAAACGTTGGTTAAGGTTCCATAATTCCATCCTACCAATCCACCGACATCACTAGCTCCTGTTATAGTAGCATTGATAAGCCCAAGATTACTGAGTGTTCCACCTGTATCGACCACTCCAAAAAGCCCTACATAGTTTGTCGATGGGCGGTTAATACTTAAGCCATCAATGGTATATCCCTTACCATCAAAGTTTCCATCAAATGGGTTTGTGCTCGTTCCTATCGGCACAAAGCCTTCACCACCATTCCATGAGGACATTCCTGAGGCATTGATATTTCCCCCTAGTTCATAAACTCCATTCAAGGCTTGACTTATCCATTGCAGTTGGTAGGGGTTATGGATAATGACTTTGCCATTTGCGTCGAAGATAACTTTATGGGTGGTATTGGCTACGTTAAAGTACACACCCCCATTGGTGGTATTGGTGTTTTGTATAGTAGCATTGACATAAATCTCATCCCCTGCGGTGAGGGTCAGTTTTTTAGCCGTTGCCCATGTGATGTTTTCATTGACGGTGATGTCATAGGTTGCTTGAAGTTCAATGTCAGCACTGCTAAGGGCATTTTGAATGGCAGTTGCACTCACACTTTCTCCACCCACGCCTCCACCACTGGATTCGATGGTGATGTTATCTGGGTCGATGAGCCATTTTTTGGTTTTGATGATGGTTGCATCTTCTACATGTAAAGATTTCCCCGAGGTCTCGACAAAGCCACCCTCCGCTTCAAGCGTTCCGTTTACATGTAACGCTCCCCCATGCGCAAAAAGGATAATTTCTCCTGTAACATCGTCCAACGAATTGGCTTCGATGATGCCTGTGTTATTGACCACACCTTTAAGCAATTCATTCACCGCATTGGTGGTTAAGTAAACATTGCCTCCATCAGCAAGTATGGCGCCTTTGTTTTCGACCAAAGCATCAAGCACCCCTTTATCGACTTTGAGAGAGACCAAAGAGTTGCCATTGAGATTTATTGTAGCTTCACGTGCGCCTGTTAAGGTTACCGTTCCATGAATGGCTTTTATGGTTCCTTCGTTTTGAACGCTATGGGCTAGAAGTGAAGCGTATCCGCCATCACTTATGGTAATCTCTCCTAGGTTTATCACTGAAGCGCTAGAGTCACCTTTAAAGCTATAAACGCCTTTTTGAAAATCCTCATCGCTTAACTGCATTGTGGTGGCTAAGAGTCCTGCGGTATTGACTTTGGCACTGGCGTTAAAGAGTACACCATTGGAGTTTAGTATCCATACCTGACCATTGGCATTAAGGGCCCCGTTAATGATAGATTTTTCATTTCCAATAACACGATTGAGCGTTATGGCTGAAACATTGGGTTGATTGAAGTTTACGGTTTCACTTGCTCCAATGGAGAAATTTTGCCAGTTGATGGAGGCTTTTTGAGAGCTTTGGTTGATAGTAGTGACACTGCCACTGTGAGCGATATTTGCCGTTCCACTCGTTACAACTCCCCCACTAGGGGCGGCATGAAGCAAGCTCACTCCTGCAAGGAAAGCTGAAATCACGAGGCTTATCTTTCCGCCTTTGAGGATTCTAAAGCGTGAAGTGTAGTCACACCTTTGTAGGTACGTGTTGCGCATGGGGTATTCTTTCATATATTTTTTTATAAAAAATCATAATGGAAAAAAATGAAGAAAAAATGAAGAGTGAAGAAAAAATTTAATTTAATTTTTTTCTAACAACTTATGTTAAAATTTGCGCATGAAAAATCTTGAAAATCTCTCCATTTTATACGTAGAAGATGAAGAAGGAACGAGAAACAACCTTCGTTACTATTTAGAAAACAGTTTCAAAAAAGTTTTTGTTGCGACCACGGGGGAAGAAGGACTCATGCTCTTCCAAAATGAACCTACGATTGATGTGATTATGAGTGATATTCATATGCCAAAGATGGATGGGCTTGAGATGATTCGAAAGATCAAACAGATCAACCCAAACGTTGCCTGCTTGCTCACCACAGCGCATAATGATCAAGAATATTTGCTTGAAGCGATTGAACTAGGCGTGTTTAGTTATGTGCTTAAACCCGTTGATATAACACTTCTGTTTGAAAAACTACGCCTTGCATGTGAGAGGCTTTATGAGCAAAAACAACTCTCTTTTTTATCTGAAAAAATGAGTGCTATCACATCGCTTGACATGGTCAATTTTTCCAAAGCATTGGATGTGGCATTAGATGAATTAGCATCCGAACACAAAAAGGTCGCCCTTTGCAACGTATTTCATTATGATTTTAACACTAAAAAAATTTTAGCAGAAGAACACTCCATTGCATTAAGCAATCAAGAAATTGAACTGCTTGAGTATCTCATCACCCACAAAAATAAAATTGTCCCTTATACAACGCTCATGCACCATCTCTCCACCCAAAACCCCTCCTTGGAGCTTGTCCGCACCATCGTCAAGTCCATCCGAAAAAAAACCACCAAAGAGATTATCATTAACCTCTCAGGTGTTGGCTATAAGATTGGTATGCATGTTTAAATCCAGACTCTTTTTAAAAGCCATGCTTGCTGTTTTGGGTATGATTATGCTCTACACTTTAGCGATTTATGTGTTTATTCTTCCAAAAATGCACCACGTCACACGAGAACTGGAAGAAAAAAATGCGCACGAAGTGCTCTCAAAAGTCGTGCTCCTTGCGCAAAATACCCATAGAGATTTGAAAATATATGAGACGTTAGCGCTCCAACAGCACAAAGACAAACTAACCAATGCGGTCAATATGGTCATCTCTCTTTTACAAGCAAAACATGAAGCATCTTCCACGCAAAATCTCTCACAACAAGCCATCCAAAACAATCAAAAAGAAGTCTTGCAACTCATTTCAAAACTACGCCATAGCGGGGATGGCTATTTTTACATTAGCACGTATGACAATGTCTTGGTCTCTCATCCTTACATGAACAGCATGGATATGAGTAACATGGGTGATATGAGAGGCAAGGCAATCATCCCAGACATTCATGCGATTATCAATGAGTACGGAGAGGGCTTTTACAGGTATTTTTGGAAAAAAAATCCCGAAGATAGCATTGGGCATGAAAAGTTGGTGTTTATTAAAGATTTTTCTCCGTGGGAAATGGTGGTGATGTCGGGTGCGTATATCGATGATATTCAAGCAGAGATTGATAAACGAAAAGCAACGCTGATGCTTCAACTCAGCGAAATTGTCCAAAAAACACGCATCGGCAAAACGGGCTATCTTTTTCTTTTTGACGCAAACGGTACGATGCTGATTAACCCCAATTCTACGATTGAGGGAGAAAATTTTAAAACCATCAAAAATCCTGCTACAGGAAGATTCATCTTTGATGAATTAATAGAAAAAGCCACCACGACAAAAGAGCTTATTTATCAATGGAACAAACCTAATGACCTTGAACATTATAGTTACGATAAAATCGCATGGATAGAGCAAATCCCTGAACTTAACTGGTACGTTGTTTCCTCTGCGTATCTTGAGGAGTTTGATACCGCTTCTAAAGAGATCAAGTATGTGACATCGCTTTTGGCATTAGCACTTTTAGGCTTTTTTGGTCTGTACAGCTTTTTTGTTTTTAAGAATCTCCTCACCCCTGCTATTAATGTCTCCAAATATGCCGTTATGGGGGAAATGATAGCCACCATTGCGCACCAGTGGAAGCAACCCTTAAATGAATTAGGACTTGTTTTGCAAAAATTTGAGTTTGCTTACCATAAAAATCTTCTTACTCAAGAACTACTTGAAAAAGAGACGAAAGCTGCTCGTACCTTAATCGCAAAAATGGCGGATACGATTGATATCTTTAAAAACTTTTTTAGTATAAAAAACAATACACATACGTTTGATGTCGTAACATCCATTGAACATATGATTCGCTTGATGGAAAAAACTCTCAAACTCGATGATATTGTCATCATCCCTCAGATAGAGAGTACTCACACGTTAGAGAGTTATCAAGGAGAGTTTGAGCATGTCATTCTCAATATTCTCATGAATGCAAAAGACATTTTAAACGATCAAAAAAATGACAAAAAAATCATTCTTATTCAAACCCATAAAAGCGATAAAAGCTTTACGATTACCATTCAAGATAACGGCGGAGGAGTGCCTGAGAAAATCATCCATCGTATTTTTAACCCGCATTTTAGCACCAAAAAAGAGGGAGCTGGCATTGGGCTTTACATTGCAAAGCAGATTATTCATGAACACCTCAATGGAAAGCTTAGCATTGAAAATAACCATTTTAGAGTAGAACAGCAAGAATATTTTGGCGCTTGCTTTACCATTTGCTTTAAACGCTAAAAAGAAATCGCACTTACATTTGAATTAATGAAGAGCATGATAAAATACATATTCATAAGAGTTATCAATCAAAAAAGGTTTTAATAACATGAGCGAGAGCAAAGATTTTTTACGCTTAAAAGTCGAAGAGGACTTAGCGTCTGGGAAGTATACTGAAGTCATTACGAGATTTCCACCTGAACCCAACGGCTTTCCGCACATTGGTCATGCAAAGTCTATTTGTATCAATTTTGGCATTGCACGTGATTATGCTGGGCAGTGTAACCTTCGCATGGACGATACCAACCCTACTACTGAAGATACAAAATACGTAGAAGCGCTTAAAGATGCGGTGACATGGCTAGGGTTTAACTGGCATGGCAAGGTGCGTTATGCATCTGATTATTTTCCTAAAATTTACGACTACGCCGTTCAACTGGTTAAAATGGGCAAAGCTTACGTCGATAGCCTAAACGAAGAAGAGATACGTGAATACCGAGGAAGCGTCACAGAAGCGGGACGTAGAAGCGTTTATGCGAATCGCAGCATTGAAGAGAACCTAGACCTTTTGGAACGTATGAAAAAGGGCGAATTTAAAGACGGTGAGCATGTCTTACGGGCTAAAATTGATATGAGTGCGGCAAATATGAAGATGCGTGACCCACTTTTGTACCGCATTCGCCATGCCCACCATTTTAGAACGGGTGATGAGTGGTGTATCTATCCGATGTACGACTTTGCACACTGTTTATCCGACTATATTGAGGGTGTTACCCACTCTATTTGTACGCTAGAGTTTGAAAACAACCGAGATATTTACGACTGGGTGCTAGATGCTTTGGAGCTCACCCCTCCTCGTCCGTATCAACACGAATTTGCACGCCTTGGCATCAACTACACGGTGATGAGCAAACGAAAGCTTTTGGAACTGGTCAATGGTGGCTATGTCAACGGCTGGGACGACCCACGATTACCTACCATTGCGGGCTACAAACGACGAGGCTACACGCCTGAATCTATCATCAACTTTTGTGAGCAAATCGGCATTGCTAAAGCCAACTCTATGGTCGATGTGGCGCAACTGGAGTTTTGCATCAGGGACGATTTAAACCAAAAAGTCCCTCGTGTCATGTGCGTACTTGACCCTTTAAAAGTGACCATTGAAAACTACGAGGGTGAAGAGGAAATTGAAGCCTCTTATTACCCACATGATGTTCCTAAAGAGGGCTCTCGAAAGCTTCCTTTTGCCAAAGAGATTTACATTGAGCGAGAGGATTTTATGGAGAATGCGCCAGAAGGGTACTACCGTTTAACGCCTAGCCAACCTGTACGACTCAAACATGCTTATATCCTTACATGTAAAGAAGTTATCAAAGATGAAAATGGCGCTATTGTCGAACTTAAAGCCACCTACCATCCTGATTCTAAAAGTGGGGCTGACACCAGTGGCATTAAAACCAAAAGTGCGATTCACTGGGTCAGTGCAAAACACGCCAAACACATCGAGGTCAGACTCTATGAGCGTCTTTACAAAGTGGATGCCCCCGATGGGCTTGAAGATTTAAACCCTGATTCTTTACATGTAAACACCCATGCCTTGATTGAGCCTGCGGTGATTAGCGAAAAAATTGATGTCAGATTCCAATTTGAAAGGCAAGGCTATTTTTATGCTGACCCTATCGACTACACCGATGCTAAACCCGTGTTTAACAAAATCGTAGGGCTTAAAGACTCATGGGCAAAAAAAAGTGAAGCGCCTAAAAACACCCCAAAAGTGGAAGCTAAAAAGGCACATATTGAGGGCGATGTCGCTCCGATGAATGACGAGGAAAAAGCACGCTTTGAGAGCTACACCAAAAGCGGGCTTAACGCTGAAATCGCCAATACCTTAGCACGAGATGAAAAACTCTCTTCATTTTATGACGCAACCCTTTTACATGTAAACAGCCCTACCAGCATCGCCAACATCGTTGCTAATGAAGTTGCCAGAGAACTTAAAAAAGAGCTACCGCTTCACTTTACCGCTCAAGACGTGGCGGAGTTGGTGAAGATGCTTGATGAAGGCGTCATCTCTTCTAAAATTGCCAAAGAGGTTTTTGAAGTGATGCTTCAAACGGGTGAAAAACCTCACGCCATCGTTGAGAGCAGAGGTCTTAAACAAATCAGCGACCCTGCGGTGATTGAGCCTCTTATTGATGAAATAATGGCAAAGAACCCTGAAAATGTCGCCAAATATCAAGCGGGCAACACCAACCTTTTTGGCTTCTTTGTAGGACAAGTTTTAAAGCTAAGCGGTGGCAAAGCCAATCCAAATGTGGTAAATGAACTCATTTCAAAGAAGCTCAACCATGGTTAGAGTTTCGTTCGAACCCACACATGATATGTTAGTGAGTGAGCTTCGCATCGCTCTTTTGAGTGCTCTGTATGCAGAACAAAAAAATCTACCGTTGATTGTACGCATGGAAGATGGCAAACGAAGCGAGGAGATGGAGAGAAGAGAAGATGAACTTTTAGAGATTTTATCGCTTTTTGGTATCTCTTACACGCAACTCTACTACAAAAGCAATAATTTCAAGTACCATCTCCAATTCGCCTCCACGCTGCTGGATAGAAAAAAAGCCTTTATCTGCTTTTGCCCTGAAGATAAAGCTTCACCCTATGATGGCGCCTGTGAGCCTTTAAGTAATGAAGAGATTTTAAACAATCCTAGTCCTTTTGTGATTCGTATGAAACCCTCTTCTAAAACGAGCGATAGCTGTATCATTATGCAAAGAGATAAATACCCAACCGCCATCTTTGCTACGGCGTGTGATGACATGCTTCAAGGGGTGAGTACTATTATTAGGGAAGAGAAATACAGGGACGATGCGTCTAAAGAGGCATGGGTGAGAGAAGCGCTTGGCTACGAAGAAGCTTTAAACTATCTTTACGTTCCAACCCTTGAAAATGCTGAGGCATGGAGCGTGAAAGCACTTTTGGATGAAGGATTTATGCCAGAGGCGATTACACAGTACCTTTTAGCGCTTGGCACAGAATGGCAACGTTGTGAAGAGCAAACAAACACGCCTGTGGCGTTTGATAAAGAAGCACTGCGCCAAATGAACAGAGCGTGCATTCAAAACCTCAGCGATATGGAGCTTTCAAAACGTTTAGGCTATGCGTGTGAGAACATTGGGAAACTGGCAAAACTTTACACCAATACGCTAAACACCACCGCTGAAATCAAAGGAAAAATAGACGCTATTTTTGCCAAAAAAGAGCCTTTAAAGGGCTTTGAAAAAGAGAGTCAAACGCTTCAAAAACTCATTTTAGAAGCGCCCTATTTTGAAAGTTATGATGCTTTTGAGAGCTATCTGACCGAAAAAAGTGGGTTAAGGAATGAAGCATTTTTCAAACCGCTTTGTTATTTACTTACGGGTGAAGAGCAAGGCTTAGACCTTGCCCAGAGTTACCCTTTTATTAAAAATTATCTTAAGGAGATTGTTCGATGATTGTTTTAGCCACACTAATTGAAGCCTTTGCTGCTATTTTGCATACCATCATTAATATCTACATTTGGGTGGTAATTATTGCAGCACTCATTACCTTTGTGCGCCCTGATCCGTATAATCCTATTGTACAGATTCTTTTTCGTTTAACCAATCCTGTGTATGCATTGATTCGCAAACTCGTTCCAACGCTGATTGGTGGAGTGGATTTGGCACCGTTAATTGTTATTTTAGTCCTTCAATTTGTTGACTTATTTGCCGTTAAACTCTTATTTGCCCTTGCCAATGCGCTGTAAATTTCTCATTGGCACGTTTTTTTGCCTTTTAGCCTTTAGCCCATTGCTTGCTGAGGAAGGGGTGGATTTTTCGTTTTTTAAAGACAAGCCCCAATCTTTAGCCAAAGATTTTTACATGTACGAATATCTCCAAAGTGATAAAGCAACACCAGCGGAAGCCAAAGCACTGTTTGGCATGGTTCACACCATGAATCTTCGTTTTTTCCACCTTTTTGCTAAAAAAATGGATAATCCTGAATTTAAAAAAATCTCACAGTGTCTTGACCTTGATATTACCAGCCTCATGAAAGAAGATGATGCGTGTTTAAACATTGGTATAAACGCTGCAAAACTTACCTCTTTGCCTAAAAGCCAACTGGCATACATTAAACCTCGCATACAAAACGAAACCTTAACAAAGCTCATTAGCCTCATGGAGAGCGAAAATGTCTATGAAAGTGCCCTTAAAAGCGATACTGAGACCTTTTTAAGCCTCTATAATGGAAGTATTACTGCCTATAAACTTGCCAATTTTAATCAACACACCCCTCCAAAAGAGCAGTTAAATAGGCTTTCCAATCATCCACGCTTTAATCAATTGGTTTACAATACCATTCAAAATGAAAAACTTGAGACCATGCAAAAAGCACTTTTGTCTATTGAACCGTCTTTACATGTAAACTCAAAATCACTTTTTTATTTGGGACTCAATGCCCTTAAATACAATGAAAAAAGCAAAGCCCTTGCCTTTTTTGAACACTCCATTGAACGTGCCCGTAAACAAGAGGAGAAAGATAAAGCTCTTTTTTGGCAATACCTTACAAGTCATAATGCACACTATTTACAAAAACTCTCTCAAAGCAGTGATATCAATATTTACTCATTGTTTGCGTTTGAAACACTGGGTATACCTTTAAAAAATGTTATTTCACCGCTTCTTCAAGGGAAACATCCCAGCTTTGATGTGAGTGATCCTTTTGCGTGGGCAAAAGAGATGAATAAAGTTTATAACATGAATACAAAAGAGGTGGAAGCGTTTGCGCATAGTTTCGAATACGCCAATACGTTGCCACATTATTGCTATTTAATGGAGCGAGCAACACGGTACAGTAAGCATTACTACCCTATTCCTTATGCCGAGGAAATTGCACATTACTCCATTCACAGACAAGCGCTTATGTTGGCAATTGCTCGTCAAGAGAGCCGTTTTTTACCCTCTGTGGTTTCAACCTCTTATGCACTGGGCATGATGCAGTTTATGCCTTTTGTGGCACGAGATATCGCTAAAAAAACAAAACTTGATAGTTTTGATATCGGAGCCATGTTTGACCCACGAGTTGCCTATCTTTTTGGAAATATACATCTAGATTTTTTAGAACGAAACCTAATGCACCCACTCTTTGTCGCTTATGCTTATAATGGGGGAATTGGTTTTACCAAACGACACCTTCAAGGAGGTGCTTTTTCACAAAATGCGTATGAACCGTTTTGGAGTATGGAAAAAATGGTGAACGAAGAGAGTCGTGAATACGGGAAAAAAGTACTGGCAAATTATGTGGTATATCGCCAATTACTAGGCGATACCGTTTCAATCAATAATCTTTTCGAAATGTTACTGATACCCTCTGTGAGTGATCGGTTTCGAAACTAATCTCCATGTTAATAGTATCGCTGTAAGGCGCTTCCACCAAAAGGTAATCCGTCCATGCATTTGCAGAAGAAACCAATGTTAATAAAGGGTCATCTTTTGCAAGTGCTCTTACACGCACCTCATCATGCTTTTTGTTAATGGCAAACGATTCCAGCATCATTTTTGTAGAAACTGCCTCACCTGTCGCCATATAAGTTCCTACAATAAATTTTTCACTCTCTTGCGTTACTAACGCATGATTTAAAGGGTTTAAGTAAGTAATCACAACGAAAGTTCGAGATGTTTCTGAGTGTTTTATCTCTATTTTTTTACTGTGAGTCATTCCATAATCTAATACTTTTTCACTCTCATTGTGTGCTAATTTTGAAGCACATCCGCTCATCAAAAACAGTAAAAACACTACCACAACATACCGCATTAAAACTCCATATTTTTTAGCCTCAAATCTCATAAACTCATCAAAAGCTAAATCTTTTTTTGCTATTATTGCCATGATAATAACATAAAAAGCAGGAAAAAATGAAATCCTTAGCAGTTGCCTTCACGGGACCATCAGACAGCGGAAAAACAACACTTATCCTTAAAGTAGCGAATATCTTAAAAAAAGAGTACGCTCTTGCTATCATCAAAAATGACCCGAGCGATAAAGCTCATTTTGATGTTGAAGGTAAAGACAGCTGGAAGTTTTCACAAACAGGTGCTGAAGTGGTGGTTACCTCTCCAACACGTACCACACTTTTTTCAAAACGCCAAAAAAGTTTGGATGAAATTATCGAAATGTTGGGTGATTTTGACTTTTTATTGGTTGAGGGACTTAAAAATCTTCCCCTACCTCGTATTGCGATTTTTCGCAATAAACTCAATGAAGATTATTTTGAGTGCTCTGATGCCATTGCCGTCGATGAGAGTGTGTGTCTAAGTGATTATACTATTCCTGAGCACATTGCTATTTTAGATTTAAATAACCCTGAGCACGTCGTAGCTTGGATAGAAAAAAATGCAAAGAAAGTGAAATAACATGACTGAAATTTACGAAGCCATAAAGCGCTCTGCCATCCGCATTAAAGAGGCAATTGAGTTTGATGATACAGGCTATTCAAATCACATCAACTCCACAGGTGATACCCAACTCAAATTGGACATCAAAAGCGATCAAATTATTGAAGAAGAGTTTGCCAAAGTTGCCTCAATTAAAGAGATTATTAGTGAAGAAAAAGAGGAAAAAACATCTTTACATGTAGAGGGAATTTACGGTGTCGGATACGATCCACTCGATGGCTCAAGTTTGATTGATGTCAATCTCAGTGTAGGGTCTATTTTTGGAATTTATGAGGGTGGTTATGCAGGGGCTAACCTTAAAGCTGCTGTTTATGTGGTCTATGGTCCTCGTGTAGAATTGGTGATTGCAGAGCAAGATGTGAAGATGTACCGCATGAATAAAAGCGGTGAATTTGTTTTTATTAAAACCATTGAACTCAAAGAGAAAGGCAAACTCAACGCTCCTGGATCAACGCAAATGTGTTGGGAGCCTAAACATAAAGCCTTAATTGATGCGATTTTTGCCGATGGTTATCGTTTACGCTACTCTGGAGGTATGGTGCCTGATTTGCATCAAATCCTTCTAAAAGGTGGTGGACTTTTCTCGTATCCTGCAACCTCAGATGTGCCTAAAGGAAAACTAAGGATGATTTTTGAGGTCTTTCCTTTTGCTTTTGTCTATGAAAAAGCGGGTGGAGAAGCGATTGATGGTAAACAAAGAATTTTAAAGTTAAGCCCTTCGCATCCCCACGATACTACACCCTGCTTTTTTGGCTCCAAAGTGGAGATAGAACGTGTTAAGAAGTGCTATGAATAATAACGCAAGCGATGTTTTTGAACAAAATTTGCAAGAAAAAAAAAGACTCTTGCAAGCATGTCAAAATGAAAAAAATCTCACAACGTGCAGTGATTGTGAAAAAATGTTTGAATGTGAAATCCGAAAAACCTACGTAAAAGCGGTCTATGAGAGCATGGCAAAAGGCGAAGGCGGCGGATTTGAGTTTTGATTTTTACCCGTCTTTAAAGCAAAGCTCTAAAGACTACGTTAACACTGGGTTCTCCTCGGCGGAGTGCCCACGCACCCTTGGTGCTTATATCAATTTTAATTAGGAAAAACGATGTCCCAAAAAGCTTATATTACGACCCCAATTTATTATGTTAACGATGTTCCTCATATCGGACACGCTTACACAACGATTATCGCTGATACGATGGCACGTTATTATCGTTTGAAAGGCTATGAAACCTTCTTTTTAACAGGTACGGATGAGCACGGTCAAAAGATTGAAGAAGCAGCCAAAGCACGCAACAAAACTCCACAAGCTTACGCCGATGAAATCAGTGGAAAGTTTCGTGCCCTTTGGGATGAGTTTGAGATTAGTTACGATAAATTTATTCGTACGACCGATGTTGAACATAAAATAGGGGTGCAAAAAGCATTTCAAGTAATGTTTGACAAAGGTGACATTTACAAAGGTGAGTATGAGGGGCACTACTGTGTCAGTTGTGAAACATTTTTTACCGATACCCAATTGGTCGATGAAGACAAATGCCCTGATTGTGGAAAATTAACACGCCTTGTGAAAGAAGAGAGCTACTTTTTTAAACTCTCAAAATACCAAGAAGACCTTATCAAATGGTATAACAATGATGAAAAATGTGTCCTTCCTAAGGGTAAAAAAAATGAAGTGATCAGCTTCGTGAAACAAGGGCTTCGTGATCTTTCCATCACCCGTACCAGTTTTGACTGGGGTGTCAAACTTCCTTCTTCCATGAACGATGATAAACACGTTATGTACGTATGGCTCGATGCCCTTTTAAACTATACGACAGCACTGGGCTATGGCACCGATGAGAAACATATGGAGTTTTGGCCTGCGACCATGCACTTGGTGGGCAAAGATATTTTACGCTTCCATGCCATCTACTGGCCCGCATTTTTAATGAGTCTGGGACTCTCCCTTCCAAAACACGTTGCCGCACACGGTTGGTGGACAAGGAATGGCGAAAAAATGAGTAAAAGCAAAGGCAATGTGGTCAATCCAAAAGAGGTTGCCGATGCGTATGGCTTAGAAAACTTTAGATACTTTATGCTTCGTGAAGTGCCTTTTGGACAAGACGGTGACTTTAGCCAAAAAGCGCTCATGGATCGCATCAATTCTGATCTTGGAAATGAACTGGGGAACCTTCTAAATCGCATTATTGGGATGAGTGGCAAATACAGCAATGGGGTGGTCAATTCTAAAGATGTCATTACCTTTCATGAGAGTGAACTACGTGCAGCGGATGAAATTTTAAAAACCGTGGAAAACAACCTACAAGAGCTTCAAACCAATCGCTATTTAGAAGAGCTTTGGAAGGTATTGAGTATTGCCAATCAAGCGATTACCGTGCATGAACCATGGGTCAAGATGAAAGAGGGAAAAACAGAACAAGCCTTGGCATTGGTCGCTTTGGTTTCCAATATTTTAGCCCGTGTCGCTATCTTATTGCATCCAATCATGCCAAAAACAACCGCAACCATTACCAAAGCATTGGGCTTTGAAATTACTACGGCAACGTATGATAAATTTATTGTTCGTAAAAGCTTTTTAGAGGAATTTACCATTGAAAAAGTGCCTCCTCTTTTTCCACGTATTGAAGAAGAATTAATGGAAAAATCTGAACCAGTTGTTGAAGTCGTTGCGCCTGTGAAAGCTCCTAAAAAAGAGGCAAAAATTGAATCTATCATTACCATTGACCAATTTTTTGAAACCTCACTTAAAATTGGAACCATTGTAGAAGCGAATGTCTTAGAAGGAAGTGATAGACTCTTAAAACTCAGTGTTGATTTAGGGGAAGGAAGACTTCGCCAGATTGTAGCGGGCATTCGTGAATATTATAGCCCTGAAGCCCTCATCAACACACAAGTGTGTGTGGTAGCCAACCTTAAACCTGCTACGATTAAGGGCTTAGTCTCAGAGGGCATGTTACTCGCAGCCAAAGATAAAGAGGGACTCTGCCTTATTCGTCCAGAGAGCCCACGTAAAAATGGCGCTTCAATTGGATGAAAATAGAGAACTTTGTACGCATCATTGATGGGAAGCTAAGCACCAAGCCTCCTATTGATGCGTTTGGGAGTATCTGCTTTGAACCCTCTCGTGTTTTGCATGGCGATCTGTTTATTGACACCACTGCTTCGAGGGAAATGATTCATCAAGCCCTTGAAAAAGGGGCGTATGCTGTAGTGACCATTTTGCCTTTTGTGAACGAAGATGAGGAGTGTGCATGGATAGAAGTCTCTACCATGGAGCAAACACTTATTAAAGTACTGCGTTATACCATTACCCAAAAATCACTTGATGTCTTACTTCTCTCCCCTGTGCAAGAAGCCTTTTTTGAGATGATTCAACTTGCTCCAAAAACATTCAAACGACTCAAAGGCGATCTCATAAGTATGACCAAAACAATTTTAATGGCAAAAGAGGAAGACTCTTTTTTCTTGAATGATGAACGCTTGGCAGCAAAGATTGCACCTATGGCAGAGCGTATCAAGACTTCTTTACATGTAAAACCCTATCTTATAGCTAAAGGGCTTTTCTTAAGCTCCTTTATCTACAAAGAACGCTTTTATGCGGAACAAAAAATACCCTCTTTATTTGTCGAGGCATTGTTAGCTTTACTTGACTTTTGTGATAGCCATCACATTGCCTATACATTGGATCATTTGAATTTTTGTGAGCATTTTTATCCATACTATGTTAGCCATAATCTTAACAAAAAAGAGTTTGGAACGAGCGATAAAGTCCTTATTTTTGAGCCAAACTTTGAACTTTTACCGCTGCTTTGTACTTATCTTTTTTCATCATCTAAATCCCTACAGGCTTTATTGTGTTTACCTGAAAATCTACACTATAACTTCCCCTTTGAAGGTGAATGTATTTGGTTTAAGACACCTCAAGATCTCCTCATCCAACTTAAAACAAAAACCTTTACCTATGCGCTTATTGTTGCATCTAAAGAATTTTTTGAACCACTGTTGCAAAAAGAGACAACCACTCAACACGCTAGTTTATTTTAAAAGGAGTTCTATGTTACTTATTGAAAACGAATCCAATATATCTTTACATGTAAATCTTTTAGAAGAGATCGCACATGAGCATACTAACAAAGAGGTTGAACTTCTCCTTATAGATAGTAAACATATGCATGAGCTTAATTTAGAGCATCGAGGAATGGATAAAACAACGGATGTACTCAGTTTCCCCGTTGATGATTTTCCACATGCTCCTTTGGGTTCGATTGTCATTAATTACGAATATGCAAGGGAAAAAGCACACGAATTAGGGCACCCTGTAGAAGATGAAATCACCCTACTTTTCATTCATGGGATGTTACATCTTTTAGGATATGACCATGAAGTCGATGATGGGGAGATGCGGGTGAGAGAAAAAGCTTTAATTGAACGTTATGCTCTTCCTAAAAGCTTGATTGTCCGAACAGAAGAGAAATAAAAACACCTTATTTTTTCTTCTCTTTTGGCTCAGGGGCAACAGTAATATAACCCATTTCGTAGAGTTTATCATAGATTTTAGCAGCAATAGGTCCTCCCTCGCTACCACCATGACCACCATGTTCAACCAAAACAGTAATGACATATTGTGGATTATCATAAGGAGCGTAGGTTGTCAACCATGCATGTGAGCGATGATAATATTCCATGTCTTCTTCACGCATCCTTTTTTTATCGGTTTGAGAAATGCCTACCACTTGTGCTGTTCCTGTTTTTGCAGCTATTTTAAATGGTGCCGTATGTGTAAGATAATTCATTGCCGTTCCTCCAGGAAGATTGGCAACGGCATACATGCCTTCTCGTGTTACCTTCAAAAAGCGTTTTTCCTCTTCACTCACAATATTTGGATCAACAGGAAACTCAATTTCTGCATCATTCACTCTTTTTAAAAAATGAGGGGTAACACCATTACCTGTTGCCAAAAAAGCGGTGTACTTTGCAATTTGCATAGGAGTGACCAAAAAATACCCCTGCCCAATCGAGCTAATCAGTGTTTCACCTTGCGACCACCCTTTACCAAAACGCTCTTTCTTCCATTCTCGACTTGGAACAATACCTATAAATTCGCGGGGGAGATCAACACCTGTTTTTTGACCAAAACCTATTTTTTTAATAAAAGGAGCAATATTGTCAATGCCTACTTTCAAACTGGTTTTATAAAAATAGTCATCAGCACTTCTTTGAATGGCTCTAACATAACTCACCATACCATGGCCCTCTTTTTTCCAATCACGAAATAACCGCCCACCAAGTTCCATGACACCTGTACTTTCAATTAATGTTGAAGGCGAGATAATGCCTGTATTTAAAATTGCCATACCTACGCCCATTTTAATAACAGAGCCAGGAGGATATAAACCATTCACGAGTTTATTGGTAAAAGGGTGTTTCAAATCATTGGCGAGTAATGCCCACGCTTCTTGGGAAATACCCCCTACGAAGGTATTAAGATCATATTCTGGAAAACTAGCGGCTGCTAGAATTTCACCATTTTTTGCATTCATAACAATCACTGCCCCACTGGCCTCTTCAAAAACCTTTTCAAGGTAGTGTTGAAGTTCAAGGTCAAGACTTAAAATTAAATCATTACTTTGCGGTAATGTTTTACTGACCTCTTCAATTTGTTGATTAAATGCTGTAACTTTGGTCTTTTTTTCACCCTTTACACCTTGTAAAATTGCATTGTAATACTTTTCAATACCTGTTTTTCCTGAAAATCCTACTAACTTTGTTATTTCATCTTCTGCAACATCTTGCGTATTTGCCTTTCCCACATACCCTATGATATGTGAAGCTAAAGCACCATGGGGATAATGACGTTTTGAAGTAATCTTAATACTCATATTTTCACGCTGTGCAATTTTGGCAAAATGAGGAATCATCTTATCATACGGTACAAAATCAATCACATCCACAAAATCATGATTATAGGCAGAATCTGCTTTTACATATGCTTTTGTCAAACTATCAGTACTGTATTCAGGCATCAATGCGGAGAGAAATGCAATTTCTTCATCCAATAATTCACGCTGAGATTTCAAACTCATTCGAGGCTTAAGACCAATAGAAAAACCTAGACGATTAACAGAGAGAGGATTGAGGTTACGATCTAAAATAACTCCTCGTAAAGGAGCTAATTCATCAACTTTAATAGCATTTTGTTTGGCTATTTCTTCATAATAAGCATTCGATTTAATACTAATATAATAAACCCTAACCAATAAGGCCATACACATAAAAAGA
>RZYK01000137.1 GCA_009930355.1 Campylobacterota bacterium
CAAGCAGGTTTTGGTCCTTTGCTAAACCGACGACTTGATACGATTGATTTGGCACGAAAATGCATAGAAGCTCCCAAATATGGTTTAAGTGCATTGGCTGAGCATTTAGGGATTAACTTTGAAAACCATCACCGAGCTTTATGTGATGCTAAAGCAACGACAGAAGTTTTATTGCATATTTTTCATCATCTCCCCAATGAAGTGCAAACCATAGAGCAACTCATCGCTTTTAGCCGACCCCAACAACAACGAAAAAAGAAAAAAGAGAAAAAAACTACGCCTGATACATCGCTTTAAAGTTCACGTAATTGCGAGCGGACTGATAAAGCGATGCTACCTCTTCATCACTGAGTTCACGAATACACTTTGCAGGATTGCCCATAATCAAAGAGCGTGGTGGAAACACTTTGTTTTTCGTGACCAAAGCATTCGCTCCTACAATCGATTCTTTTCCAATAATCGCACCATCTAAAATGGTAGCACTCATCCCTATCAAACACGCATCTTCAATGGTACATCCATGCAACATCACCCGATGGGCAATGGTACAATCATCACCAATCGTTGTGGCAAAGCCGTCACTTTTATCTTCTTGTGTGTAGTGGGTTACATGAATCATGCTTAAGTCTTGAACGGAGGTACGTTTGCCAATGCAAATGGCATTAACATCTCCTCGAATGACCACACCAAACCAGATAGAACTCTCTTCATCAATGCGAACATCTCCGATGATGTCCGCACTAGGAGCTACAAAAACACTGCTGGCAATTTCTGGTTTAAGTCCTTGAAGCTCCATAATCATTCTAACTCTCCTTAAAGAGACGGCGTGCGAGCTTCTCAGCTTTATGCGAGGTGTTGTCTTTCTTTTGCGCTTTGTAGATTTTATTCATATAATCTTCTAAAATCGTATGGTTGTTAATGGCTTTTTCATCTGCATTTGGAAAAGAAGGTGTGTACTCACCATCGTTTCCTAACGTCCATGCAAGGACGTTATCATTCAGTTGGAGTTGTAAAATTTCAAAGAGTTTTTGCTGTAACGTTTTATCAAAAATAGGCGTCATAAGCTCTAAACGTCGCTCTAAATTTCGTGGCATCCAGTCCGCACTTGAGATAAACGTAGTGGTAGGCTCTGCATTTTTAAAGTAAAAAATACGGGCGTGTTCTAGGTATTTTCCTACGATGGAACGTACACGAATCGTCTCACTTATCCCTTCAACACCCGGTCTCAAACAACAGATTCCTCTGGCGATAATATCAATTTGAACCCCTTTTTTTGAAGCGTTGTATAAGGCTTGAATCACATCAGGATCAACCAATGAGTTCATCTTGACAATAATGCGCCCCTCGCTACCATAATGAGCTTCGTTATTAATGAGGCTAATGACTTTTGGCTTGATTTGTGTGGGTGACATTAAAAGGGTGTCAAGTTTTTTATGCTTTGAAAACCCTGATAAAATGTGAAAAAACATCGTGCTGTCTTTGGCAAATTCCTCTTTACATGTAAAGAAGCTCGTGTCTGTGTAAACCTTTGCGGTGGCGCCATTGTAATTGCCTGTGCTAAAGTGCATGTAAAATTTCAGCTTGCCATCCTCTTCTTGACGAATCACTTGCGCAATTTTAGCGTGAACTTTAAAGCCTGTGATGCCATAGACTACGTGAGCACCTGCTTGCTCTAGCGCTTTTGCCCAGTGTAAATTGTTCTCTTCATCAAAACGTGCTTTAAGTTCTACCACGGCTGTGACTTGTTTGCCTTCATTTGCAGCGTCAATCAAAGCTTGAACAATTTGTGAGTTTTTCTCTACACGGTACAGTGTCATACGAATAGAGATGACTTTAGGGTCTTTGGATGCCTCACGAATCAGTCTTAAAACAGGATCAAAACTCTCATACGGGTGGAAAAGCAAAACATCGCTTTTATTAATCACTTTAAAAACCGATTCACTGGTATCAAAGGGTGGTAAAATTTTTGAATTGTACGGAGGCAAAGCAAGATGAGAAAAATCTTTATTGCCCACAATTTGCCATAAAGCGCCTAGATTTAAAGGGATTTTATAGGTGTAAATATCTTTAAAAAAGATTTGCATGTGTGAATTGAGAAAATTTAAAATATCAGGATCAACGCTGTCTTCGATGTTAAGACGAACAAATGCTCCTTTTCGGCGAAGTTTTAAGCCTTGCTCCATCATCATCATAAAATCATCCGCTTCTTCTTCTTCGATGACCATATCGGCGTTTCGTGTGACTCTAAACGCAGCAGATGCAACCAATTTATAGCCTAAGAAAATCTCTTCAACATGTTTCCTAACGATGGTTTCAATAGGCACATAGGTGTTATCGCCTGCTTGAAAAAAGCGTGGTAAAACACGAGGAATACGAATCATGCCGTATTTATAATTCTCTTCTTCCTCTGCGCTCTCATTATCTTGAAGTTTGACCGCAAGGGAAAAGCTTAGGTTGTTGAGGTGTGGAAAAGGATGCGTAGCATTGACCGCAATAGGCACAATGACAGGCAAAATATTGGAAAAAAAGTACTCATCCGAGAGTTTGGCTAGCGCAGGACTTAAATCATCATACGCAGTAATAAAAAGGTTCTCTTTTTCCAAATCTTTTACGATTTCTTCATAACTACTCTGAATCACCTCTTTTTCACTGGCAAGGTAACTGCGAATTTCTCGTAGCTGATCGAGCGGGGTTTTTTGGTCGGCTCCTGTTTCAATGACACCTGCACTAAAAAGTTGTTTCAGACCTGCTACACGAATCATATAAAATTCATCAAGGTTGGTGGCATAAATCGCTAAAAATTTGAGTCGCTCAAAAAGAGGCAGTTCTTTTTTCATCGATTGTGAGAGTACACGTGTATTAAATTTGAGCCATGAAAGCTCACGGTTTAAGTAAAGGGAAGAATCCGTTAAATCAGGCACGTTTTATCCTTTATAAAAAGTGGCAAATATTCTATCAGAAAAATGTTATAAAAAGGTAACATTTTTCCTCTTAATCATCTTTACATGTAAAGAGTTACGCCTTTTTGAGCTTTTCGATTTGATCCCGCAGTTTGGCGGCTTTTTCAAACTCCAAAATCTTTGCGGCTTCATGCATCGCTTTGGTGAGTTCGGCGATAATTTTTTTCTTCTCGCTGGGTGGAATTTTATCTTTTTTATCATAGGTGTTGTAAATATCACTATGCTCTTCAAGCTTAAGATTTTCATCCATTTTACGTGTCGTGCTCGTTGGGGTAATGCCATGTTCTTGATTAAATGCCTCTTGTAAAGCTCTTCTTCTTAGCGTCGTCTCAATTGCCTTTTGCATGGAGTCGGTGATTTTCTCCGCAAACATTAAGACCCTGCCATTAAGATTTCGTGCGGCACGTCCCATCGTTTGAATCAAACTCGTCTCTGAGCGTAAAAATCCCTCTTTATCCGCATCTAAAATCGCCACTAAAGAAACCTCAGGCAAATCCAGCCCTTCACGAAGCAGGTTAATGCCCACCAACACATCAAATTCGCCCACACGTAAAGAGCGTATGATTTGATTGCGCTCAATGGCGTCAATGTCGGAGTGCATGTATTTGATTTTCATACCCAAATCGGCGTAGTAGCGTGTGAGCTCTTCTGCCATTTTTTTAGTGAGCACGGTGACAAGGACTTTTTCCTCTTTACATGTAACTTCTTTTATGCGATCAAACAGCGTTTCGACTTGATTTTTACTGCTTAAAATTTCCACTTCAGGATCAAGCAATCCTGTAGGGCGAATAATCTGCTCTGCCACATTCTCACCGCTGAGTTCTAATTCCAACTCTTTAGGTGTGGCACTCACAAAGAGATAACGAGGCGCTTTGTTAATAAACTCATCAAACATCAACGGACGGTTATCTAGCGCACTCGGAAGTCTAAAGCCATACTCCACGAGTACTTCTTTTCGACTTCTATCTCCCGCGAACATGCCTCGAAATTGCGGAAGACTGACGTGTGATTCATCGACGATAACGAGGTACTCTTTATTCATCGCCTCAAAGTAGTCAAAAAGCGAGTAGGGTGTCGCCCCTGGCTCAATGCCTGTAAGGTAGCGTGCATAGTTTTCGATGCCTTTGCACATCCCCGTTGCCCCCATCATCTCCAAATCAAACTCAACCCGTTGCTTGAGGCGTTGGTGTTCGACCAGTTTGTCCTCTTTTTTAAAATAAGCTAAACGCTCGTCCAATTCTTGCTCAATCAATTTCATAGCCTTTTGAAGCCGCTCATGCCCTACGATAAATTGATTGGCGGCGTAAATGACCACTTTGGGTAAACTTTGGAGTTTTTTATTTAAAAAGACATCAAAGTAGTAAATGCTCTCCACTTCATCGCCAAAAAATTCCACCCGAATGGCTTCTTCTTCGTTGTACGCAGGGAAAATATCGACCACATCACCACTGACACGAAAACATCCTCTATCAAAAAAGGTGTCATTGCGTTTGTAGCCCATATCTACTAAACGTAAAAGAAGCTTTTTTTGATTAATGCTCTCACCCTTTTCGATGATTTGCACCATTTTTTTGTACTCGTGAGGATTACCTAAACCATAGTTTGCCGAAACCGATGCCACACAAATCACATCATCGTAAGAGAGCAGTGAAGCAGTAGCACTGAGTCTCAAACGCTCTAACTCTTCATTAATCGAGCTGTCTTTTTCAATGAACAAATCACTTCTAGGAATGTACGCCTCAGGCTGATAATAATCGTAATAGCTGATAAAATACTCCACATGATTTTTAGGAAAAAAGCCCTTAAATTCGCTGTAAAGCTGAGCGGCGAGGGTTTTGTTGTGTGTCATAATCAAGGTGGGCATTTTTAGTTTTTGGATAATCTGCGCCATCGTGTAGGTCTTACCACTGCCAGTCACCCCGATAAGAGTTTGGTAGCGATTGCCTTTTTTGATGGAAGCACTGAGTCTTTCAATGGCATGAGGCTGGTCGCCTGAGGGCTGATAAGGACTTTGTAGATAAAATTCGCTCATATTGATACTTTTGTGATTATTTTGTTACAATTATACCAATACAACGCTAATGGAGCTATGAATGTTTGAAGAAGAAAAAAATATGAGTACATTAAGTCAAAAAATTATGGAACTTTTGGAACGATATAAAGCCCTACAAGTACAAAATGAAGAGTTACGTCAAGAAGTTGTAAAAGCAAAAGCAATGGCAGAAGCGAAAAATGTACAAATTGCAAAACTGGAACATGATTTAATTAACAAAGATGTCAATGCCGATGATTTGCTGAGTAAAATTGAAGCAGTGCTTGGCAAATGAATAAAATAACAATCAGCCTTGGTGGAAAAGATTTTGATATTAAACTAGAGGGTGATTTTGCGCTCAAATTTGAAGCTGATTTTAAAGAGCAATTTAAAGGAAAAAGTACCATTGATCCTAAAGAGCTTCTCTTCGCCTATGTGGAGAAGTGCTATGATAATTTTCTTTTAGAAAGCGAAATTAAACACGTGCTTACAAAAATAGAAGAAGTTTAAGTAACACTTTAAAAACAATACTATAAAATGAACTCAATGGTCAATAAGTGTATTGGCTAAAAAACAAAGCCGTTTTATAAAGAATAACTTAAATCGAGAAAAAATTTAAAAAAAGTATGAGATTGGTTTGCTCTTTGAAGCACTTTTTGAAACAGAGTGCTT
>RZYK01000447.1 GCA_009930355.1 Campylobacterota bacterium
TTCGGTCAACAACTCCGCTTCATATAGGTTCTTTGATTCTTCCTCGTCTTCATCCACCCAGTAATTCGGGTACTTTTTCTTTATTTCGGAAGGAAGCAGACCGGCAAACATTGCATTGCGCGAATACATGGTTGTTGTGGGCAAAATACTACTGTAAATCTCTTCCGTTTTCACCCGGAACAGCTCTTCAAAAACGGGCTGCAGTCTTTTCCACTGGTCGTAACGCAAATTATCCACAACAACAAAAAACAATGGAGAATCTTCTTCGTCAAACAAAGGGAAAACGTGATCTTTTAATAAAGTATGCGACATTACCGGACGGTTTTCGGTGTTTCCCTGAAGCCATTGAACGTAATTCCGCTCGATATATTTATAGAACGCATGGTTGGCTTCTTCCTTTTGCATGGAAAGAACATCTTGCATACTGCTGTCATCTGTCCGTCCGAGCTTGATGTCAAACCCGGTTAATTTTTTATAAATCTCCACCCACCGGGCAAACCCGGGGTTACCCGAAATCTCCATTCCAATGGTACGGAACTCCTGCTGATAGTCGAAGGTATTTTTTTCACTCACCAACTTTTTTGTTTCAAGATTTTTTTTCAGGCAAAGCAGAATTTGGTTTGGGTTCACGGGTTTTATCAGGTAGTCGGAAATATTAGAGCCAATGGCATCCTCCATGATTCGTTCCTCCTCGCTTTTGGTAATCATTACCACCGGAAGATTAGGCGCAACATTTTTAATCCGCTCGAGCGTTTCGATGCCCGACAGCCCGGGCATCTGCTCATCCAGAAATACAATATCAAAAACTTTCTGTTGTACCCTCTCAATCGCTTCAGCACCATTATTGATAGTATCAACCTGATAACCCTTGGTTTTCAGAAAGATAATATGTGGTTTAAGCAGGTCGATTTCGTCGTCAACCCATAATATAACACCATTCTCCATATCATTATTTTCCGTTTAACGATAACTAATATCTCTTATTGAATATAACAGTATAATGTTGTAATATTGATAATTATTGTACTAAGGATGATAATAAAACACAAAAATAGTTAAATGAACAAGGTATTGCAGAACAAGCGAAAAATTCTTAACGATCCGGTATATGGATTCATTAATATTCCTGACGATATTG
>RZYK01000448.1 GCA_009930355.1 Campylobacterota bacterium
ATACACCGAACTTCTTAAAAAATTAACCACAAAAGTTGATAATATCGCTCAGATTATTAAACCTGAGGATATCACGCAAAGGCTTAAAGAGATTGAAGCAATAGAGCAAGACCCTGAGTTTTGGAATGATGCCAAAAGGGCTGCTGAAATGCAAAAGGAAAAAACCACGCTTAATTCTCTTTTGAATCGTTATACCAAAGCTAAAAATGTTGTTGTTGATGCTTTAGATTTGTATGAAATGGCAAATGCTGAAAATGATGAAGCCACAATCGAAGAACTTTTTAGAGATTCTGAGCGTTTAGAAGAGCATATTACCAATTTAGAAATAGCCATGATGCTTAGTGGGGAAAATGACAATAAAAATGCCATTATTTCGATTCATCCAGGCGCAGGTGGAACGGAGAGTCAAGATTGGGCGAGTATTTTGTATCGTATGTATTTACGTTGGGCGGAGCGTTCAGGGTTTAAAATAGAAGTGCTTGATTATCAAGAGGGAGAAGAGGCAGGACTTAAGGATGTCAGTTTTATCATTAGCGGTGAAAATGCGTATGGTTACCTTAAAGTAGAAAACGGCATTCACCGACTGGTTCGCATTAGCCCTTTTGATGCCAATGCAAAGCGCCATACTTCGTTTAGTTCTGTGATGGTTTCACCTGAGGTAGACGATGATATTGACATTGTGCTTGAAGATCGAGATTTGAAAGTCGATACGTATCGAGCCAGTGGTGCAGGTGGACAGCATGTCAATAAAACAGACAGTGCCATTCGTATTACTCATATGCCAACAGGTATTGTGGTGCAGTGTCAAAATGATAGGTCTCAGCATAAAAACAGAGCTTCAGCAATGAAGATGTTGAAGTCTCGTTTGTATGAACTGGAACTTGAAAAACAACAAGCGGAAAAAGATGGGATTGAAAAGAGTGAGATTGGGTGGGGACATCAAATACGCTCTTATGTTTTAGCGCCGTATCAACAAGTCAAAGACAACCGAAGTAATGTGGCGTATTCGCAAGTCAATACGATTTTAGATGGCGATATTTCTAAAATGATTGAAGATGTGCTGATTGCACAAAAGCGTTAAATTTTATTTTTACATGTAAAGGAGAAACCATGCATAGACAAGCCATTTTAA
>RZYK01000449.1 GCA_009930355.1 Campylobacterota bacterium
AATAAGTCAAGGCTTTTCTTTGTTGTTTCTGCGTTATGCCAGGTTTGATTGATTTTTACTTTGCGTACCTCGGTCAACATTTTCAAAATATCAGTTGGGGCATATTTGCTGATAAGTTCTTTTTCAACCAGCAATTGGTAAACCCTATAATACCAGTGCAAGGCAATATAATTGACAAACATCCATCCCTCAAGGGCTTGTTCGTTTTGCATATAGGTTCTGTCGGCATCAACTACGTTTTTCAGAGTGTCAATCATCTGTTCAATAGCATCTCGACTTTTGTAATCTCTATAAAGTTTTTCTGGTGTTTTGTCTGAATTGGTAAGCAATGCAATGGTTCCAAATGAGACCTGCTTTTGGTAGAACTTGTCAATAGTGAATTTCTCTGGACAGGTTTCAGTCCTGTCAAGAAAATCCTTTTCTTCTCTGGTTTTTAACTCCTGATCCAGGAATACGGTTACTTTGTTGCCATCATATGGTGGAGTGTAATGCCAGATGATCCTGTCCTGAAACTTGAAAAAACCATCGAATTGCTCTTTGTCTGCCCGAGCAGCTATTGAATAATCAATGAGTGTACTGTCGCGCCTGAGAGGAATGATAAATCTAAGCCCTTCATCAATGAGTTGTGCAACGTTACTGCTTGAGTAAAAGCCTTTATCGGCAATTATCACAGCATCTAATACCCCACTTTCCTGCAAACAAATCTTGAATGACTTAACATCCTTAATGTTGCCCGGTGTAATTCGGTAATAGATAGGTAGTTTTTGCCCTAATGAAAACACAAACATAAGATTGATTAACCGGTCAAAAGTGCCGTTCTTGCTTTTACCTTTTTTGTTAATGCCGATCTGGTTTGAGCAAGAGGTGATGTCCGTACCATCAAACAAGATGCAATCATCCAAGGTTCGGAACTCGTTAAAAAATGACACAATGGCTGTACGATTGCTGCCAATTTCACGTAGTAAGTCCCCGATCTGCTTGGGCGAAACCTCAACATGTTGATAAAGCTCAGATAAATAACTGTGATGGTAATGGAAAAAGATGTTTTTAAGTGGAGATGAAAATAAAATCCGCCCATAGGACAATACCATTATTGACTGCCAGTGATTTGGAAAGTGCTTTTGCAATAA
>RZYK01000010.1 GCA_009930355.1 Campylobacterota bacterium
GGTAACAAAATTATACTAAAAAGTGCCTATTTATGGGCTTTAATACTCAAGTTAAGTTCGTGGATTTATTGAAATCTATGTGCGAAAGTTGAGTAAAATAATTAGTTTTTGGGGGTTTTGATGCAATGGGGTAAAAATATAGGACGGTGGACATCCTTGGTTGCTTTTTCGTGGCTGATTGCAGGGTGTGCAACGACAGCGCAGATGTTACCGCAGTACGAAGCGAAGTTTAGAGCAGGGGATTTTAAAGGGGCAAAAGAGGTCTCCAAAGGGGTTTCCAATGACATCTTATGGTCATTGCAAGAAGCCACGGCGCTTCAGATGCAAAAAGAATATGCTGCTTCCATTCAAACCTTTGATGGTGTTGATAGTGCGTTTAAAAAGTACGATGAACAACTCTTGTTGGGCAGTGCTGCACAAAATGTGGGAGCTGTGCTGATTAACGATACGATTATGGATTATGAAGGCATGACCTACGATAAGGTGATGACCAACACCTACAAAGCGATGAATTTTATGCTCTTAAATGATCATGCAAATGCCAGAGTCGAGTTTAATCGAGCGTTAGAGCGTCAAAAAATGGCACAAGAATATTTTGAAAAAGAGATAGCCATTCAAGAGAAAAAAATAGCGGAAGAAAAGGCACAAAATCAGCAAAAAAACATTACCGTAGGGCAGAGTAAAGAGGCGGATTCGATTATTGCTCAAAACTATAAGTTTTTAGATGCGTACGAGAAGTACCCTAATTTTAACAACCCTTTTGTCAATTATATGGCAGGGCTTTATTTCTTAAAAATGAAGGATTATCAAAAAGCGGTTGATATGCTCAAAGAGGCGTATGGTATGACCAAAAATCCTCTTATTGAGCATGATTTAAACGTGTGTCTGAATGCTCTTTCAGGTAAAGTTGATGCTAAAACGTATGCACACATTATTTATGAGAGCGGGTATGCAAGCAAGAAGAAAGATTGGAAAATAGCGCTTCCTATTCCCATTCGTCACAGCAACCACTGGCAAGTCTATATGCCAAGTTTAGCGCTTCCTACCCTAGAGCCCGTTTTAGATGAAGTGCCTTACATCAACATTGTTAATGGTGACTTTAAAAGCTCTACCTTTAAAATTGCCTCGATGGATGGGGTGATTGCCAGTGAGTTTGAAAAACGCTTTCCTGCTATTTTAACCAGAGCGATTATGCGTACGACCACCGATTTGGTCTTGCAAAAAATTGCCGCCGATAAAGGCAATGTTTTAGCGCAAGTGGGTGTGGGGTTAGTGGGAGTGCTTAAAAACAATTCGGATGTAAGAAGTTGGCAGAGTTTGCCTAAAAACTTTAGCGCACTCAAAGTTCCTCTTAGCAATGGTGTGTTAGAAATCTATGATGCACAAGGCAGATTGCTCGTATCTGATAGTGTTGATGTGAGTAAAAATTATATTTATGTAGTCAGAACCTACAATACCCAAGGAGGTGTTTATTATGACAAAGTTGCTTTCTAAAACCCTAGGCGTTGCTTGTGTTACAGCTCTTTTAAGTGGATGTGCCCCTAAAATGTGTGTTTTACCTGAAAATGTCTCTATCGCTCAAAATTTTTGCGATACCTTTGATATTACCAAACGTGAACGATGGCTCAATGAAAACAAAGAGGTGCAATTTCAACTGCGTAATGTCTCTTCTTTTCCTCAAACGTTCATTTACAAAGTGGAGTGGAAAGATGCTCAGGGCTTTGTGATTGATTCACGTTTAAATCGCTGGCAAAAAGCAGAGCTTAAAGCGGGTCGCACACAGGTCATTGATGCGGTAGCGCCCGTTGCTGAGGTGAGCAGTTATGTGCTTCTGATTGAAAAAGAGGAGTCAGCGACGACTGATTCTACAACACCCAATTCAAATTAAAAGGATAAAAAAATGTTAGTTAAAAAAGCTCTTACAGGCCTACTTTTAGGCACACTGCTTTTTAGCGGATGTGCAAGACAAGCAACCTATGTGAAACCTACCGATGTGCAAAGCAATGAAGCGGTTTCATTGGGTATCGATGATGCAGATATTGAAAAAGCAGTGGTTGAGGCAGTTCAAAGTATGCTAAAAAATCCTTACTTGATGAAAAACGATGGCAAACAGTATGTGGTTGCTATCTCTACAGTCATTAACGATACGATGCAACGCTTCGATACTGACTTGCTGACCAAAAAAATTCGTATAGAGTTATTGCAAAATGGTAAAGGTAAGTTTATTACCACCACCGCTGTTCGTGCAGGTGGCCCTGAAGATGCCATGAGTTATCAAGCTCGTCAGCTTAGAAACAGCAAAGAGTTTAATCAAAAAACCGTAGCGGCTGAGGGACAGATGATAGCGCCTGATTATTCACTCTCTGGTAAAGTGATTCAACGAGATACCAAAATCGGCTCAGGCGATAAACGTGTGGATTACTCGTTTCAGCTAACCATGACCGATATTAAAACAGGTTTAGCGTTTTGGGAAGGCGAGACAAAGGTGAGCAAAGTAGGCTCTAATGATTCTACATCGTGGTAATTCACGGTTACATGTAAAGGCATTGTATGATAATTAAACAGATTGTATCTTCACTTCTTAGCATTATTTTATGCGCACCTTTGATGGCGATGGAGAAGAAAATAAGCGCTGAAGTCGTGGCTGAAGAGACCGCTACTATGAACCAAATAGCCGATATTAGCAAAGAGAAGTTTGAAAAAAACAGTAACATTGAAAAAGAGATAGCGGCATATCTTGGCGAGTTAGGGTTACACAAAGGGCTAAATGAGGGTGATAAGTACATTATGACTCAGGTGCAAGTGATTAACTCAAAGCCTAGCGATGAGCGTTTTACCTTCTCAAAAATGGTAGCGTATGAGAAAGCTTATATGAATGCGCAAAAAGATATGTTGATGAGCGTTTATGGACGTATTGCGGTGGAAAAAGCGATGGAGTATTTTCAAGATGACTCCACAGGCGTTCAAGAGAAGTTTTTAGCGGATATTACCCGTCAAAATGAGGTTAAAAATCAGTTAGAGCGTGTTTATGATAAGCTAAGTACGCTCACCGAAGCTAAGTTAGATAAAGCGCTTGCCAAAGAGGGTGTTGAGCCAACAAAACTCAATGGTTTGGATGTCAAGAAAAAGCAAGAACTTTTTAAAGATGCCTTTACCAAACGAACTATTAAAAGTTTTACCGCACAATCGGTACAGGGCTTTTTTGTGATGAAAAGCTTTTATGGCGTTGATAGATCAGGTGCGCCTGCTGTGGGAATTGTCGCGGCAAAATCGCCCCTTACGTACGCTGTTGCCAATGATATTGCGCACCAAAGATCCCCTTCCATTAAAAAAGATTCAGGTCGTCCAGCACTCTCTTTATTGCCCGAAAAAGGGGATGATTTTTTAGCGGAGATGGGGGTTCGTTTCTTCTTTGATGAAACAGGTCGTCCAGCCTTGATTTCGTATGGGCAAGCTGCTTCTGTCTACAAAGGCGATGATGTAACTCGTCGCTCAAAACTACTCAATGCCGCAGGGGACAAAGCACGCCTGCAAGCAGAGACTCAAATTGCTGAGTTTATTGGAACAATGATGAGCGCAAGCGAGCGTGAAGAGAAGAGCGAAAATGACACCACCTATCTCACCAATCAGCTCAATGAAGTGAGCAATAGCGCTGAAGTGGTCGAAAAGACAGCACTTGAAATTGTCGATAAGACCTCTAAATCTGCCAAATCCTCTGCAAGAGCGCATATGGCGGGTATGAATGAGATTAAGACGTGGGAGACTCAAGGCGAGAATGGACAAATCATTGTAGGCTCTGTTGTGGTCTGGGATTACACTGCTTTAAGTGCTGCTAAAAAAGTACAAAATGGTAAAACCAACGAATATAAGGGTTCTAAAACAACTACAACAACACAAATGAATGGTGTCAAAGGAAGCAAAAATGTCGTTAACAAAGACGATTTTTAAGGCATCGTTGTTCTTCTTTGCACTGAGTGGTCTGCTTTTTGCAGAAGTAAGCAAAGAGGTGAAGGTTGAAAGTGCGTATGGTATTGGCGAGGGATATAGCCGTGTGGAAGCGGTCAATAACGCCATTATTGAAGCGCTCTCTCAACTCAAAGGCGTGAGCATCGCAAAAGAGCAAATTGTGGCACGCTCTGTGGTTGAAGATGAGAAGGGTGTTCAGATGCAAGAGGGCTACTCGGCACGACTGCACGCTTTAACCAAAGGACGAGTGGATAGCTATGTGATTGAAGATGTCAGTGAGTTTGACGGTAAATACAAAGCCAGTGTCAAAATCACCAATACCACGGTTAAAAAGAGCTATGTCGCCCCTGGTATGTCGCATGATTCCAGACGTAAGATGGCGATTTATCCTTTTTATGGCGCTAAAGGTTCATTTGATATTTTCAATGAAGACAAAAGCATCGCTGAAGTCTCTCATAAATTTACCCATGCCTTAATGACCCAAATGACCCAAAGCAGACGTTTTGCCATGTTGGATCGTGAGTATGACGCAGCCATAGGGAATGAGAAACGTTTGGTGTCAAGTCGAAACGCTCATCCTGATGAGGCGTTAAAGTTAGGTAATGCTTTGGGTGCAGACTATGTGTTGGTAGGTACCATTTCAGAATTTTCTGTTGTACCAACCAAAGAGCGTATTGAAGTGATTGGTGAAGAGCGTTACAAGCTTTTTATTACAGCGGTCATTGATTACCGTGTGATTTTAATGGCAACGGGTCAAGTAAAGTGGTCAAACTCTGTGCGTTATCAAAACGCGTTTGAGGACAATCCTGCTGAGAGCCCTGAGTTTGTCCTTTCTCATGTGATGAATGATGTTTCAAGACACCTTAGTTTTGAGATTATTAACACCATTTACCCTTTGCGTGTCGCTGAGAAAATGGGCAATGAAGTGGTCATTAACCAAGGCGGTGCGGGCATTTTAGTGGGTGAAGTGTTTGAAGTGATGAAAGAGGGCAAAACCATACAGGACACCTATACCAAAGAGTCTTTGGGAAGTATGGAGCATAAAGTGGGCGAAGTGCAAGTGGTGCGTGTGGATGCCAAAATGGCGTATGCACAAATCGTTCAAGGTGATGCCCCTAAAAATGCGGTTCTACGAAAACTCTCTATGAATGACTCCTCGCAAAGTCAAAGCCGAGGCGAAGCAGTAAGCAACGTTGTGGTTGATGGTGGCGGTGGTATTAAGCTTCGTTAAATGTGTGGACAGAGGCATTTTTGCCTCTGTCCACACTCTTGCTAGGATAGAACTATGCTGAAAAAGATTTTGTGGTGTCTTCTGGTTTTACATGTAACGCTTTTTGGAAATGATACAGCCCTTCAAAGAGTGTTTGAGACACATCAGGTCGATGGAGCTATGCTCATAGAATCCTTAGATGGCAAAGAGCGTTACGTTTACAACGAAGAGCGAGCACAAAGACAACTCTCTCCTGCTTCCACATTTAAAATTCCAAATACCCTCATTGCTTTGCAAGAAGGTGTCATAGATACACAAACTCTTATTCTTTGGGATGGTGTGGAGCGAAGTATACCCTCATGGAATCAAGACCAAACTCTAAGTTTGGCATTTAAGCGTTCATGTGTGTGGTGTTACCAAAAGTTTGCCCGTTCAATCGGTTTGGAAAAATACAGGAGCTATCTTCACACCTTAGACTATGGCAATACTAAAACAGGCAATGATGTTGAACGCTTTTGGCTTGATGGCGAACTTCGCATCAGTGCGTATGAACAAGTGGCTTTTTTAAAAAAAGTGTATACCAATGCCTTGCCTTTTGCTAAAACACATCTTGATACGCTTAAAACCATTATGGTGGAAGAGCGAAAAACTGTCTATACCCTGCGAGCCAAAACAGGTTGGGCAGTTCCCAATAATGCAGAACATCACGGATGGTATGTGGGGTATGTCGAGAGTCAAAAAGGTGTTTATTTCTTTGCCACCAATCTAATAACCCCTAGTAGCGAAGTGTTACCTTTGCGAAAAATAATAAGCCTAGAAGCGCTCAGGGCTAAAGGAATTTTGGAGTAAGGAATAAGGCTACTTCTCTTTACATGTAAAGAAGAAGATAGCCTTTTTTTAGAGCGTTAACGTGCGTATTGGCACTCGATTTCTTCTTTGTTGGCTTTTCTTACATCCGCAACAACGCCATGAAAAATAACATCCGTGCCTGCAAATGGGTGGTTACCATCTAAGACAACGTGTTCAGGAGTTACTTCTTTGACGAGGTAGATGATGCTCTCTTCTTCGCCGCTCAACTCATCTTCGATGATTTCTTCAAACTGCTCACCCTCATGGATGTGCTCATCAAACTCACTACGAGGTTGTGTAACAATCAATGCCTCATCAAACTCCCCAAAGGACTCTTTAGCAAGCAGTGCCACTTCAACGTCATCACCGATATTTTTTCCCTCAAGCTCTTTTTCCACTTTGGCAAAAATATCGCCGTATCCGCCATGCAGATACACAAGTGGTTCATCGCCTGTGTCTAAAAGATTTCCTTTTTTATCGACCACTCGGTAACTCAAAGTCACCACACTGTTTTTACTAATTTTCATTTTTTTCCTTTAAATAGTTTTTGAGTCTCTCAATGCCCTCACGCATGTGTTCGATGTTTCTCGTGTAGGCAAACCGCAGATAATGGTTGGTTCCGTTTGTCCCAAAATCAACCCCTGGTGTGGTGGCGATGTGAATGCTTTCCAAAAGCTCTTTGGCAAAGGCAAAGCTATCATTACTGTAGCGTGAGATGTTTGCCCAGATATAAAACGCCCCCTCAGGTTTGGCATCAATCTCAAAGAGTTCTGAAAGCTCGGCATATAAAAAATCCCGTCTGGCTTTAAATTCGGCTTTGACTTCGTGCAAATAATCTTCATCAAATGCCTCCAACGCACCGTATTGGGAGAGGGTTGGGGCGGAGATGAAGAGGTTTTGCGCTACCATTTCGGCATGGCGAATTTTCTCTTTTGGCACAATCACCCAGCCCAAACGCTGACCTGGCATACAATAGTATTTTGAAAAACCGTTGATGACGTAGACGTTTTTTGAGCCAAATTCTAGCGCACAGTTTGCCTCTTTTTCGTAGGTTAGCCCGTGGTATAACTCATCGGAGATAAAGGCAATATTTTTACTTTCGCAATACGCTACAAGTGCTTTTAAATTCTCTTTACCGTAGATATTTCCCGTGGGATTGGCAGGAGAGGAGATTTGCAAGGCGTCCAGATGATGCGATGTCACATCCTTTACATGTAATTCAAAATTGTCCTCTTTGCCAATGGGCATAAAACAAGGTTTGATGTCCAAAAGATAGGCAAAGTTTTTATAACACGGATAAGAGGGGTCGCTAAATCCTAGCGTGGCATCTTTGCCAAGAGTCAGTGCATAAGCGATGAGAAATGCGCCACTCGTTCCAGGGGTGAGAAAGATTTGCTCGATGTCAATGTGAACACCATACGTTGTGGCATAATGGGCTTTGATTTTCTCACGCAGTGCCACAAGTCCATGACTTTGCGTATACGAAAAGCGGTTCTCATCAATGCTTACATGTAAAGCTTCTTTAACTTTGGATGAGGGTGGGAGGTCTGGCTGACCGATTTCAAAATGAATCGCATCCGCATATTTCTCCGCCTCTTTGACAATATCCATCACGATAAAAGAGCTCATATTTTCACAACGCACACACCGACCTTTTTTTGATGGGATTATAGCTTGATTTTCAATGAGATACAAAATAACATTGACTTTTGAATTTGTAAAGTATATGAAAAGGAGTAAAGATTTTTGATAATTTAGATAACTCTTCAGACCCGAGGATTGAGGTTCTATAAAAGGCATTGGTTAAAAAACATAAAGGGTTTTTAGTTGGGTGAAGGAAATGTTAAATAATCTTTTAAAATTCTTTCAAATTTGGCTTGTAAATCCGTTGGTTGTAAAATTTTTATATGTGGTAACCAATATTTGACGATGCTAAAAAGTTCATCTTCATAAGATACTTTTGTAGAAAGAATGAGATACTCATCATTTTGCTCTATAATTTTTTGGTTAGGTAGCAGTGCTCTTCTGAAAAAATATTCGGCTACTTGAGCATTGATTTGCAAAGTTGCATCAAATGTACTGTTAGAAAACCACGTGACTTCATTTTTTCTAAGAAGCTCTATAAACTCAGGATTTTCTGAAAATTGTGTATCTAAAAATTTTAGATTGGTCATTTTTGAAAAAGTAAAAGTTTTGAAAGTACCATCTTCATCTGCACCCAAATACCAAATTCCATTGATATTGACAAGCTTGTAAGGGTTTAAAATTCTTTGTTTATCTTTATACGTACATGAGATTTGTTGGTGTTTCAGAATCCATGCAGAGATAGTTTCAAAATATTTCTGTTGGTTTGAAATACTTTCATGGTCGAAGGATTTAATCAGATAAGCTTGATTTGTTTTGATATTTAAAAGATCTACAATAAACTCATTTGTGAGTGCAGGATAAAGTGACTTGATCCCACATAATGTTGCAAATGCCTGAATGTCTTTAAAACTTAGATCTCCAAATGCAAAAGACTCCACAAAGTAAAACCCATTTTCTTTCTTTATTGGTAAAAAAGCAAGCCGTTCATTTATATCTCTTTGAATGGTTCGCTTATTGACATTGAATTCTTCGCATAGCCCTTCAATTGTAAATCTCTCTTTTGAAACTAATTTTTGAAGAATTAATGCCAATCTAGTGGCTATTGTGTCGTGTTCATTCATCAAGCATAGCCTGGATTTAGTTTAGCAAGTAAAGCTTCACCATTGGCTATACTATTCTCTGCTTGAGTCATTAATGCGTTAATTGCATCTTTATCATTTTTTCGTTTATCAAGATAATAAACTGTCATAGTGATAGCAAGCCCTGTAATAGCACCTACAAAAATTGCTGTTAATGTACTTGCAAAGGGAGCCAATGCTCCAGTGGCTGCGAGAAATTTTTCAATATACTCTTCTGCTATGACTCCTAAAGTGACGATCAAACCACTTGCGATGATTTTTTTAGCTTCGTGCATTGCTTCTTCATAAGTCATATTTTCTGGTGGAAAAATCAATAATTTGACAGCTTTAATCAAAGAATAAATTCCTTCTCGAATAATTCTGATTACCCTTTTTGCTGTCGTTACAAACATATTGATAGCAGTTGTTACAAGATTCGAGATAAATCCTGAAATAAAACCATCTTTAAAAGCAATCGCTACATCTTTCCACTTAGCTTTTATCTTTCTAGCAATTGTTTGAAGTCTCTTTTTTAAAATAGTTAAAAATTTATCATCATCAAATCCAGCAGAAAAACCATTTTTATATATATCTAATATTTCATCGAAAAGAGCGGTAAAAAATTCAGTCATAACAAGCCCGATAGCTTGTTGCATACCCATTTTAGAACCTTCATTGAGACCAGTAATCGCTGAGTTTTTAACATAATATTGAGATTTTTCAGTATTAGTAGGTAAATGCTTTTCAGTAGCTTTTTTCCCTTTTTTTATTTCTGCTTCTAACTTTTCTTCGTCAATTTGAAATTTATCTTTGTTTTTTATGCCTGTTGCTGTTTCTTTTTCTTTCCATTCATTTTTATCAAAATCTCTCATAGATTGATTTGTTGGTCTATTTGTCAATGCTAAATTTTCTGTATCTGTTGCAAAATCTGCTTTTTTTGTAGAATTTTGCATAAAGCCACCATTTTTATGATGCTGAGAAAGTGATTCAATATGATCAGGACTTGTAGTATGCGCTGGTTCAATTTTCCCAGTGTATACATCAGTTACGTTGCCACTTTCATCCATTTTACTTTTTGTAAAATTACTGCCAACACTATTTTTACCATCTCCTGCAAATTGCTGTCCATTACTATTTTTCGTATTTGTATACTCTTTTCTATTATATTTATCTTCTTCTTTTGCATATACACCATTTGTATATTTTTTACCATCACTATCTGTAAATTTTTTATTATTTGCGTTATGAATTGTAGTAACATTGCCACCAGCTTTATCATAAGCCGCAACAATTTTACCAAGTCCAAATGGAGTTACGATAGAATTAATCACATCTTTTTTACAATCAATAATTAATTTATCAAATCTTGCTTGATTAAAATCTTTTTTAAATTGTTCTAAAAATTCTTTTGCTTCTTCTTTCGTTACCGTAAAATAATCCTCAAAATGATAATGCTCTTCCATTGTTTTTGTTATATTATTGATTAAATTCATATCTACTTTTGATGATACAAGTTGATTGACAATATCAAAATTAACGGGTTTTAAAGAAACACAATTTTTATCTTTTAAAATGTTTTTTCTTTTTTTATATCGCTCTATACTATTCATATTGCAATAACTCCTTAAAAAAATTTCAAATCTATAACATTTCTAGGCAGCTAAGACTGCCTAGAAATATAACTTATGCGATATTATCTTGAATAGTTAACAAAAACTCACTTTTAGTATCAATCTTTTCTGGTTGGTATTCCACTTGTAAAATCTGTTGCTCGAATGCACTGATAAAAGCGATCTCTCTTTCATGTTCTATATCATCAGCAAGCATGACAATTTTTAATAAATCTCTCAAAACATCATAATTTTTCGGATTGACTTTAGAAATATATAATTTCATCGCCGTCATAAGATTTGGGATGTTTTCATTTAATTGTTGAATACTGTCTTTAACGTGTTGAGGATAATGAGAATTGGCAATACCCCCTACAAATTCATCTATTTCTTCTCTTTCTTCAGCAGATATTTCACCATCAACATTTGCCATTGCTAAACCTAGAGCAGTCATCCCAACAATGAAATTGAAATATTCTTTATCGCCTTCAAAATTTTGTACTGCTTTTTTGAGTCCAGCTTCTAATTTCTTCGCTCTTAAGGCTAATTCAGAAATTTCTTCATCATCTTTTTTAGCTAAGTATGCACCTGTACCTCCAGCAACTGCTGCTGCTCCCGTTGCTGCTGCTATGGTTCCCGCTCCTGCTAAAGATGTCGCCAATGTAGCAGCCCCTAAAAGAGAGCCTCCTCCTGTAAATGGCGCAGCTGCTACTGCTGCAACACCACCCATAACGCCTAAACTAAAATAACCCAAAGTTTTAACCCAACCCATTCTTTCTTCCTTATAGAATATTTCATATTGCATACAAGATAATCTTGTACAAGAGTAAATATTACCCCCGTCTGTCTATAAACATGCTTAAATTGCTTCAAAATGCTTCAGTTTTTCATACCCTCTTTTCACCGCTCTATTGATTGTCACATTGTCAAATGTTAGAGGAAGAGAGAGTACTTCTTGCAATGTTTGTACAAATAATACCAATTCTTGCACTTGTTCTTTCTCTTCATGGCTATACTTTGAGAAGTCATTTTCTTTGACTACAAACATATCAAGTTGATCTAAAAGTGTATTGAGAAGTGATTGTACTTTGTCAAGTACATCACGAAAATATTTTAGGATGGCTAGATTTTCATCATTAAAGGGCAAATCAATAGCAGTCTCTCCATAAGATTGAGATTGTTTGATGTTTAGTTCTGGTGGGAGATTTTTAATTTCACCAAGAGCCAAAAACGCCTCTTTTAAGGTACTACTTTCTAAGGCTTTTTTGATTGCATTAAAGCTTGAAAGAGCATCTGTATCATCATTTTCATCTTCTTCTGATGCAGTAAATACATCTGATTCAAAAAACGCTTCATCGTTCAAATACTTTTTTAAACCATAACCTGCGGCAACTAAGGCTATACTTCCTACAACTACGGGGATCATGACAAACTCCTTTTTTCAAATATATAAAAGAAGTTTATCAAGAGTGCCTGACAGGTTGTGTCATTCCAAAAATTATTTAAAGGTATAAGCAAAATTTCCCAAATTTGTTTGGATGGCAATATCTAAAACAGTGCTACATGTCGATGCTGCTACCAAAGGAACTGTCCTTTCTTCACCATAAACCATAGGTGTTTTTAGCTTATCTAATCCGTATGCAGTAACTTTACAATTGCCTTTATTGACGACAAGCCCTTGAACTTTAAAGGGTTTATCACTAAGCCCAGCTAAATGCAGGATAGGCACGGTGACAGGAATACTACCAAAGCTTCCTTGTACATAGTGTACGCTTACTTTAAGTACAGGTTTTGTTGTTTGCTGCAGTGTATTTTGTGATGGTATTGGATTGCTATCTGTTTCATCATAAGCGGTACACATGTTTGCAATATCAGAGAGTTTTTCTGAGTTATTTGGCTCAAATTTTTTATTGTTTATCGTAATGGTTTTGGATTTGGAGAGTGAATAGATAAAATTCCCCCAAGCCGTTTTATCCCCTTCTGCACTTGTTGCATCGATACTCGTTGGTACAGTCATTTTGGTGTTATTGACACTAATTGCAACAGCTTGACCAAGCTTTATTTCATTTCGTTTTTCATTTCGTAAATATAAATAACTTCCCTGATCATTACACTCGATCAGTAATTGGTTATTATCTTTGTCATTAATGGCATAAGTGGATGTTCCGCCCATCGCCCAACCTGTCTCCCAAGGCATAGCAGCCCAACAGTTAAAACTTACAATAGAAAGAACTACAATTTTTTTCATCAGCATAAAATGCTCCTTATCGTTAGATTTTTGTATTTTTATCTTGTTTAGTTTCTAAAGCTTTTTGAATTGCTGTATAGCTTTCTGAAATATCGCTTTCATAATCTTGAAAAGATGAGCATATGTCTAATTCAGATTTTGACAAATCGCAGATACACTTTCTTAAAATATATATTGTAAAGATAATGGAAGTAATACCTATTGTAATTGAAAGCATAAAGGTTCATCTTTCTCCTAAATATTATGGAAGAAGTGTAGCCAGGGTGTCTGACAGGTTGTGTCGTAATGTGAGTTTTTATAGGGCTATAGCGTTGAAACAAGAGAATATAAAATAAACGAAACAATTAATGGTCTTTTTCTCTTTCAAATATCTCCACCAACCTACCCAAAAATGCCTTTACATGTAAATCATTTTCCCCCTCAATGCGCTCTTTCACTTCATTCGCAGTGATGCGCATTGCTTCGACACATTCATCGTAAAGCATGAGTGTTTCGTTAGAACTAAGCTCACAACTCTCTTTGCCAAAACGGAGCAAAAACGCTTTACTCCACCATTTTTTACTTCCCAAAAGATGCAAGGCAGGGATGTCTTTTTGTATGTAGAGTGTCGTGCAGACAATATCATACGCAGGAGCAAGCCAAATGTTTTGGATATTTTCATAAAGTACGCCAAAGTTTTTGAGGTGGGCATCACCATTTTGCACGAGGGTGTTGATGACCATCATCTTGAAAAAGTCCCTCAACGCCTTTTTTTTGTGTTTGGGTGAGACAAAGGTTTTGATACTTTTGGCGATGTGCTCGCAGGAGCCTTCGTATTTTTCATCGGCTTGACGGGCTTGAAGCACACACATATCTTCAAAGCCTAGGTAACTTCCATCCTTTTTAATGTCAAAGCGCTTCATAATGAAAAGCTTGTTGTCATCAGATAGATAAAACTCAGGTACTTCTATGCCAGCACGTTTGACGATACTCATACAGTAAAACTCATTGAGTGCTAAGTGTGGGTACTCTTCACCCCATGCCTTGACGATGTACTCTTGCAGTGGTAAGGTGACTTTGTCACGTACTTTGGCTAAGACCTTGGGTTGCACACCACTGAGCGGTGAATTAAGAGCAAAACGGCTTACGAGTTCATCAAAAAGTGTTTCACTTTTGGGATGCAAAAGTGCATCTAAGCTTAGAGGTGACTCTTCTTGTGTGGTATTTGCTTCATAGGTTAATCTGCCTTTGATGCTGTTAGCCATGAGCTGAAGCAGTCCGAAGTCATCGGTTTTGGTTATCTTTGAAAAGTGTTTTTTGATGATGGAAAGCAGATACCCCTCTGGCAAGTGCATTTCAAAGATGGGATGGAGTTTTGGATTGGCATAGCTTTTGGCTCGTACAGGCATACTCAAAGAGACAAAAGCGTCTGCATTTTGTGTGGTGTAGTCAAAAATGTATTCGTTATTTTCGAGAAGGATGCTTCCCGCTTTTTCGTTAGAAACCTTTACATGTAAACTATCGTTCATCTCTTAACTCCTCAAAGGTTGGGAAAGGTGATTTTTCTTTACATGTAAGCTCATACCCTAAGTAGTCAAGGATGTGAAGTATTTTTTTGATGCCCACATCGGAGCTAGTGCCATTTTCAAGGGAGCTGATGGTAGCACGAGAGATGCCAAGGTCACGAGAGAGTTGCTCTTGCGAGACCTTTTTGGCTTTACGAAGCTGTGCAACGTAGGCTCCAAATTCTCTTAAATCCATTGCAAGTCCTTGACTAATATTTTAGACATTTTATAGTTTTTATATATAAATGTCAAATATATTATTCAATTTTATGTTTTTACGATTCTTTACATGTAAGGAATACTTCTTGCAAATCGTCTCGTAAAAACGAGGTGAACGATGTCTTATGCCACCCCTGAAGCCACGCACCGTTTTGCCAAGCGTTTTGCGCAGTATAAAGATTTTTACATGGCGCACGATGGGCTTTTGTTCTCCAAACTGGGCTTTGGAACCTTTAAAAAAGAGCCTTATAAAGAAGAAAACTATACGTTTGATTATAAAGAAGCATTGCATGAGGCTATCAAAAATGGCATCAATGTCATTGACACCGCCATTAATTACCGCTATCAAGAGAGTGAAAAAGAGATAGGCGAAGTCTTGCAGGCACTTTTTCAAAGCGGTGAAGTGAAGCGTGATGAGCTCATCCTTTGCTCCAAAGGTGGGTTTATTCCTTTGGAGTTTCCTTTTCCCCAAAATCCCTATACGTGGATAGATGCGAACATTCTTCAAAAGGGCTTAGCAAGCAAAGAGGAGATAGAGCTTGACCAGCACTGTATGAGTGTTGCGTTTCTCAAAGATTCACTCCATCGCTCTTTGGAAAATTTACATGTAAAGGCTTTAGATATCTACTTTTTGCACAACCCTGAAAACCAACTGTTACGCTTAGGGCAAGAGGCGTTTTACACTCAAGTAGAGGCTATTTTTGAGGCATTTGAGGCATGGGTGGCTGAGGGGAAAATAGCTTCGTATGGGGTTGCCGTGTGGAATGCCTTTTTTTATGAAGAGGGGCACAGCGAACATATCAGCATTGAGAGGCTTCATGCCATTGCGCAAAAAGTAGGTGGAGCACATCATCACTTTCGTTATATTCAACTCCCCTTTAACATCGCAAAAACCCATGCGTACACGCTTGCCTCTCAAAAAATGAGTGATGGCGTTTTCTACACTCCTTTACATGTAGCGCAAAAACTAGGGCTTGGTGTGATAGGCAGTGCTTCTTTGTTGCAGATGAATCTTTTTAAAAAGCCTTTTAAACCAGAGATTGGTTATTTGCTTGATTCGAAGATGATGCTTCAAAGTGATGTGCAACTTGCTTTGCAATTTTCCCGCTCCACAAGAGGTCTGTTAAGTGCACTTTTTAGTTCACATTGTCCTTTACATGTAAAAGAGAATGTGAACATTGCATCTGTTCATGCAACCAGTGCAGCGAAGTATAATCTTTTGTATAAGGTGGAACGCACATGAGCTACGATGTTTTAGTCATAGGTTCTGGTATTGCTGGGTTAATGGCTGCAATTGAGGCAAAGGGTGAGGGCAATCGGGTTGCGCTTATGAGTAAGGGAAATATCTTCAAATCCAACAGTGCAATAGCGTGTGGAGGCATCAATGCGGTCTTAGATGAAAACGATAAAAGCCTTATTTCTCAACACATCCATGATACCTACACCAGTGCTAAAGATTTGGGCAATAAAAAAGCCATTCAGTATTTATGCCAACAAGCACCGCATGTGATTAAAAAATTAAAAACGTATGGTGTGGTGTTTGACACGGATGAAGAGGGGACTATTTTACAGCGAAGTTTTGGTGGAGGAAGCGATAAACGCACCTGTTTTGTAGGGGATAGCACGGGGGCGGCGATTATTCAAGTGCTCATTAAACACGCCAAATTGATAGGAATTGATTTTTTGGTGAACCATTTTGTGATGGATATTACCACCATTGAGGAGTACATCAGCGGTGTGGTGGCACTTAAGAGGGCTGATTCTATGGTGAGTGTCTATCCTGCTAAATCCGTTGTTTTTGCAGGTGGCGGGTATGCGGGGATTTATCGAGGGTATAGCACCAACGCACAAGATTGTACAGGCGATATGCTCAGCATTGCCCTTCGAGCGGGTCTTAGCTTACGGGATATGGAGTTTGTACAGTTTCATCCCACAGGCTTTGCCAAAACGGGCTATTTGGTCTCTGAGGCTGCCAGAGGTGAGGGTGGGTATCTCATTAACTCCAAAGGGGAGCGTTTTGTCAATGAACTGGGCACCAGAGATGTGCTTGCACGGGCGATTTTTGAGCAGATGAAAGCAGGACAAAAGGTCTTTATTGACATGCGACACATTCCCAAAGAGACGCTTCTAAGCCGTGTGCCTTCTCTTTACAAAAGTGCCTACAATCAAGCGGGTATTGATCTCTCCTGTGAACTTTTAGAGATAAAACCTGTGGCGCATTACAGTATGGGTGGTATAGAATCAACGATGTGCGAAACGGCTATCAAAGGCTTGTTTGTTTGTGGAGAGTGTGCGGCTTTAGGGGTGCATGGAGCGAACCGTTTGGGTGGGAATTCATTGTTGGAAGGTGCTGTGTTTGGTTTACTCGCTGGTAAAAAAGCCAAAGAGTATGTTTACAACAAAGACGTTTTGCCCATTGATTATAATGTGGTTATCAAAAATACGGGGCTTGTTGAGCGCATTTTTGAAGGGGATTGCAGTAAAAATTTTAATGCCATGCGTATTTCCGTGGGAAAAATCATGTTTGATAAAGTAGGAATTTATCGAAAGGAGAGCGCTTTGCAAGAAGCGTTTGACTACATGAAATACCTGCGTCTTGAATCCAACACTCTGCACTGCATTGATAAAAGTAAAAATAACAATGTTGAGCTGATTTCTATTTTAGAGTTACGCAATGCTTTGGAGCTGAGTGAGGCGATTATCCTCAGTGCGATGTATCGAAAAGAGAGTCGAGGGGCGCATTTTAGGGAAGATTATGCGTTTACATGTAAAAAAGCCAATATGCACGTACACATACGTGAGCTTCAAAAGGGCTTTTTTAAAGTAGGGTATGAAGAGCATGGCGTTACCAAATGGCTGAAAAAAATATTAACTTAAGGAGCAGTTATGGCAAAAGTAATGTTACGAGAAGAGGGTGGAGAAATATTTTTTTATATTGCTAAAAAAGATATGGAAGAGACGATTACGCATTTGGAGTTTGAGAGTGATGAGCAATGGGGTGGAGAGGTTCTTTTGAGTAACGGCGAGCGATGGTGGATTCAGCCCGCACAGAAGCATTTACCCAAAGAAGAGGTGTGTAAAAAGTTAAATGATTAAAATGTAAACATAAAAGCTGAGTATTAATTGTTCAGTTTTAAGTAAAATAATGTAGTGTTAAGAAAAAAGGAGTGAACATGGTTTCGTATGAGGGCAAATGTGGGGATTGCCTCACCACAAAAGAACTAATGACACTCTATGAGACAGCAACCGTTGTCTCAAACTCTTTAGATTTGGTTGCATCGCTTGAAAAAGCATTATTAATTTTAAAAAATAGATTGCATTTAGAAAAGTGTGTGATTCATACCTTGCATGATGATACTCTTTTAAATGTTTACGCCTGTATAGATTTTAGCAAACATCAAAAAGAGCTTGCAACATACAAATTAGGCGAAGGCGTTACAGGCTTTGCTGCACAAAGTAAAGAGCCTGTAATCGTTGAAAATTTGCACAGTGACATGATGTTTCTTAACAAATCAGGCAATCGTGATAAAAATGCACTCTCCTACATTGCCGTTCCCATGTTGGTTGACCAAGAAGTTATTGGGGTTTTGGGCGCTAGCATGAGTAAAACCACAGCCATTAGCTTTGAGAGTACGGTGCGTGTTTTAACTATTTTAAGCTCTATCTTTGCACAATCCATTCGCTCTCACGATATGAATTTAAAAGAAAAAGAGCGTTTAAAAGAGCTAAAACTCTACTATAAAATGGAGTGGGACTCTAAGGTGCACAATTTTGGTGACATCATTGGAGAGAGCCCTAAAATGAAGCAGGTATACAATGTGGTAGAGCGCATTGCAGGAAGCAATGTTACCGTTTTGGTACGAGGTGAGACGGGTACAGGAAAAGAGTTGGTGGCGGCGGCGATTCATAAACGCTCCAAACGTAAAGAAGAACCCTTTGTGAAACTCAATTGTGCTGCCATTACCGATAGTCTCATTGAGAGTGAGCTTTTTGGGCATGAAAAAGGTGCGTTTACCGATGCCAAAGAGGCACGCAAAGGGCGCTTTGAACTAGCTGATGGTGGAACGCTTTTTTTAGATGAGATTGGCGACATCTCTACCTCTGCACAAGTCAAGCTTTTACGTGTCTTACAAGAGCGTGAGTTTGAGCGAGTGGGTGGAAGCAAGACCATTAAAGTCAATGTACGTTTGGTGGCTGCCACCAATCGAAATCTGGAGGAAATGGTTAAAAACGGTACGTTTAGAGAGGATTTGTATTACCGTTTAAATGTCATTCCCATTGACTTGCCGCCGCTTCGTGAACGAGGCGATGACATAGCGCTATTGGTCAATTTCTTTTTGCAAAAGTCCATGAATAACCATAAAAAAAAGGTCTGCATTACCGATGAAGCCATGGAAATTTTATGCCAATACACATGGCCTGGAAACGTGCGTGAGCTTGAAAATACGGTTGAGCGCATTGTACTGATGGGCAGTGAAGAGGGCATTAGTGCGGATGAAATGTTACTGCTTTTACCAGCGTTTAATCAAAAATTGATGTGTCAAAGAAGGATATACAGTGAAGAGAGCTGAATTAGAGCAATACATACGTGAGGGCGTGCTGGTTCCTTTTATTGGGATGGGTGTCTTTAAAGAGACTCAAAATGAAGAGGGCATGCAAATCCCATACGATAGCGATTCTATGATTTTGGCACTCAATGGCGGACGTGCGATGTCTCCAAGGCTGATGTATGAGTATTCCCGTGCGGCGATGAGTCTGGAGCAACGCAAAGGAAGAGCGTACATCGAAGGGATGACAAACCATATTTTTACCTCAAAACCTTATGCCGTACCAGCGGTGTATGTGTGGCTTAAAAGCCTTATGCCTCGCTATGTTGTAGATGTCAATTTAGATGATTCTTTGTTGAAACTCTATGCCGATACCGACCATTTTTTAGTGACAGGGGTGAGTCGGATTATGGGTGGGTATGAGCGGTTTATGGTTTACATGTACCATGCCAAAGAGAGGCGCTATGAGCGTATTGAAAAAGAGCTTTTAAACTCGATGCTTCCTATTGTATTTAAACCTTTAGGGTGCGTGGTGCCTGAGAAAAATTTTATTATCTCGGATGCGGATTTTGTCGATTGGCTTACCGAAGCGATGGGCGGGTTTGCTATACCTACTTTTTTAAAGACATACCGTGAAAACAAAGCCTATCTTTTTTTAGGGCTTGATTTTGATAGAGATACGTTTCGCATGGTCGCTAATGAAATTACAATGGGGCTTAGTGGTGGATACAGTGTGGGAGATAAAAGCGAACTCACCAAAAAAGAGGAGAAATTTTTACTCTCACACCATATCACGCAGTTAGAAACACATTTGGAGCATTTCTTTAGCAGTGCACACTAAGAAAAAATGGCTTATTCGCTAAGCGCAACTTCGACGGGCTCACTCTCCCAAACACCGTGTTTGGTACAGTAGCTTTGTGCAACAAGGTTGAGTTTTTTTCCTGTTGGGATAATGGTAAATGTAACTTCAGCTTGTCCTTTTTTATCTTGACCGCCCAGTGTTCCTGAGACAAAATCAGCTCTAGCGAGCAAGGTTTCACCATTGTAAAGTTGTACATTGGCGATGTAGTGGTCAAAATCATCAGGGTGAGCATAAGCATTGCCGACTTTAACGGTTACTTTAAACGGCTCATTTTGTTTTCCCTCGTTCTCACAGGCGATGAATGGAGAGTGTCTATCGATATAATCTTTCTTTGATTCTCTCTCAACAGTGTCGATATCGACATAACGGTTAATCTTTGGCATGGTAACTCCTTTTTGAATTTTGAAAATGATACAAAAAAGTCACGCAAAAGGAGATAAAAAATAAGATGAAATCACTCTGATTTATAAAATTTTAAGAAGCAGCGTATTTCTGCTTCTTACATGGAACTAAATGAGGGTGATGGGGACTTTGTGTTGGGCTAAGCCAATACTTTTTTTATCGTGCATACCAAAAGCCAATAAAAGGAGTTGTGGTAGACTCAAAATAGGAAGATTAATCTCACGTCCTGCAATTTTTTCAAGCTCTTGTTGGTAAAAATCAAACATAACAAAACTTCTCGCATCGCTTATAAGTACAAAATCTGCTGCGTTGTCAAACATATCAAGCATGGCCCGTGAAGCGAGTTGTTTGGCAAGAAGCGATGCAGTCCTTAAAACCTCGTAGCCATCACTTTCATACATGCTTGCATGGGAAACCGATTTGAGTTTAAGTGTAGTAAGTAATTGGCTTAGAAGTGTTTCTTTGCGGTATTTTTGTGCACGACATGCATTGCTTCCTAAGAAAAGGGCGGTTTGAAAATGAGAAAAAGGGTGTTTTATGTGCTGTTTAAGCGCATCAATGCTTACTTCTTCGATCAATACCTGCTCTAAACAGACTACGTTACTCTCAAGATTTAATGTGATATGTTTGATTGCCAATTGTTTCGCAACGTGTGCATAAAGGGCTTCATCGTTTAAAAGAAGCTCTTTTGTATACGCATGGGAAATAAAAGAGCTTTGCTCAACACATAAAATATCTCGCTTCTCATTGCTAGCACGTGTTAAATTATAAGCATAATGCTCTAAAAATTTGAGTTTATCAAGCCCTATAAATTCACTACCAACATCGGCTTTTGCCTCTGTAAAAGGGATAGCATCTATGTTTAAATACTCTATAAGTTGACGTGCTGCTAAAAGCATAGGAGCTGTTTTTTCACGCTCAATGAGGGATTCAAAAAGAAAATAGGATTTCATGGACATTCCTTACAAAAGAGTCGTAGCGTGTGAAAGTTTTTCAACAAAAGCAGAAGGCCGAAGCGCTAAAATCTCATTTTTCAGTGCAATGATTTTTTGTTCCACTTCTGCACCACAGGGGTAAATTTTATTGCACAGCTTTACATGTAAAAACACACCTGTGTGTTCATTTGCCACAACTTCGAGTATGGCATGTTTTTGTTTAGGGTGTTTTTGAATCATATCGTAGGCAAAAGCAAAGAGGGCATCGCCTTGAAAATCTTCCACAAAATCAAGGACACTAGAAGCGTAGTGGTAGATGATATAGCTTTGAAAAAGCGGTTTATCTTTTGCATCCACGAAGGCATCAAGCAGGTCAAATTTTTGGTAAAAATCATCGGTATTAATGATTAAATCTTTTACAACACGCTTGGTGCTGAGTGGCTCTAGGCTTAATGTTTTGCCAAAACGCTCTACAATGCCATCTAAAACCGCATCACTAAAAAGCGCTTTGCCATTAATTTTTAAAGCAGAAAATTCATCTTTTAGGTAGTCAAAACTACCATCTTGTTCTTGAATTAACGCTAAGAGTTCACGCACGTTTTGGTTTTTATCTATCGTGATAAAATGTTTTTTATAGTAGGGTAAAAAATCCGTTTTAGCGTCAAAGCGAAAGACGCTAAGTTCGAGCTTGCACTCCATTTTTAGGACTCCTTTTAGATGTGTTTATCTATCTTAGCGCAAGATTACTTGCAAGAATCTGTTAGAAGAAAGCTAATTTTAGAATGCTTTTGCTCTACACCAAAGCCTAATGGCTTCTTAATGCATAATAGCATACAATAAACGCTTATTCTAGGTCTATGTTAGCAAAGAGGGCAGATGTCAAAAGAGGCGATTTTTATCTCACATTTTGGAAGCAAACACATTGGCGATGATGGGGCTGTTGTGGGAAATTATGTTTACTCAAAAGACCTATTTTGCGAGGATATTCATTTTAAGCGCGCATGGATGAGCTTGGAGCAAATCGCACAAAAAAGTATGCTAGTCAATCTCTCTGATGCCATTGCGATGAATGCCAAACCCAAATACGCTTTGATTGGCGTGGTTATTCCCAAAGCGTTTAGTTATGAGCAACTTCGTGAATTAAGCACAGGGTTTCAAAAAGTTGCACATAGGTATGGGGTTGAGATTATTGGGGGTGATACCACAGCGGGTGAAAAACTGTTGATTTCCATTTCGATTATCTCCGATAAACCTGCAAAAGTGCTCTATCGCCATGGTGCCAAAATAGGTGATTTGGTAGCATTTACAGGCACGTTAGGCGATTCCTACAAAGGACTTACCCGTCTATTAAGGGGTGGACGCATTAACAAACAAGCACGTTTTATAAGCCCAAAAATCAAAGATTCGTTTATTGCTAAGAGTGCTAAATACCTTCATTCAGGGATGGACATCTCCGATGGACTCTCAAAAGATCTTTCACGGCTTTTAAAAGAGAGTGGCAATGTGGGTTTACATGTAACGAAAAAAATTCCCAAACGGGTGGCGTGCAGTGGCGAAGAGTATGAGATGCTTTTTAGCTTTGATGCACGTCAAAAAAAGTGTATTGAGCGAAGAGCATCTCAAAGCAGAACCAAAATAACAATTATTGGCACGGTGGTACGTAAACGCTACGTGTGCCGTTGCAAAGAACACCATTTTTAACCATTTTAAGGAACACGATGATACGACAATTCTTTCTGACCCATTCACCTATTAATGTGACATTTACCAAAAACAGCAGTGACTTTGTGGTCAATGAAATTCCTCTTTATCCCTTTAGCGGTGAGGGTGAGCATTTGGTTTTACATGTAAGAAAAAAAGACCTTACGACATGGGATATGTTGCAATATCTTAGCGAAGTAACGGGCTGTAAGGTGCGTGATTTTGGTTATGCAGGGCTCAAAGATAAAGAGGGTATGACCACACAGTATATCTCTCTTCATAAGAGTTTTGAGCCAAAACTTGCCAATTTTTCGCATGAAAAAATTAAGATTTTAGATACGACGTACCATAACAATAAAATACGCACAGGGCATCTCAAAGGCAACCGATTTTTTGTACGCCTTAAGAAAGTAAGCCATATTGACGCCAAAAAATTGCAAGATGGTCTTAAAAAAATTGCCAAAGAGGGCTTCCCAAACTTTTTTGGTTACCAGCGTTTTGGCATTGATGGTGATAATTACCTTAAAGGAAAAGCGATTTTAGAGGGAAGCCGTAAAGAGCGAAATCCGAAGATGAAAGAGTTTTTTATCAATGCGTATCAAAGCTATTTGTTTAACAATTGGCTCTCTAAGCGCATTGAAATCAGTCGCTTAATTGAAGAGTTTAACGTGAGTGATGGCGTACGCTCGACTAATTTACCTAAAGAAATGGTCGAAAATCTTAAAAAACAACCTCAATTTTTCAAGCTCTTGCGTGGTGATGTTTTGCATCATTACCCAGCAGGAAAAGCCTTTGTGTGTGAAAATGTGGACGAAGAACTTCCCCGCTTTTTAGAGCGAGGCATTAGCATCGCAGGGTGGTTGATGGGTGGTAAAAATATTAAAGCTGAGCATGAAGCGGGTGTGATTGAGCAAGAGATGTTTAAAGAGTGTGAGCCTTTTTTAGAGAAACTCAATGGCAGTCGTCGTTTTGCATGGAGTTTTGCAGAAGAGGTTGAAGGTGTTTATAAAGAAGAAGAGGCATGGTTTGAGATGCATTTTTCCTTGCCTAAAGGCTCGTATGCAACCGTCATTATAGAAGAACTCATAAAAGTTTCGCTATAATCCATGCTTCAAAAGGTGTGGTAGGTGATTGCTTGGGCACTCACGCTCAAGAGGAAAGTCCGGGCTGCATGTGAGACATGGTTCCGTCTAACGGACGGCTAGGGT
>RZYK01000450.1 GCA_009930355.1 Campylobacterota bacterium
AAAACCTTCTTACCTTGAATTTTTATGAATAAAAATAAATAGGGGTCAGGGCTTTACTTTAAACTTTTCAGCTGAAAAGTTTAAAGTAAAGCCCCCTATAAAAACTCTTTACATGTAAAGAAAAAAGTCTTAAAAAGTTAATGCTTATCGCTCGTGTGTAACATCAGCAATAATGCGATTAAGCATCTCTAAAAGAGGGGTGATGTCATTTTTGCAAACATCATAAACGGCTTCAGCATCCAAATCAAAATAGTGATGCGTAAGAATATCTCTCATCCCCTTGATAGCCTTCCAGTTAATCTCAGGATATTTTATAAGCAAAGCGTGATGGGTGAGTTTATCGATATGTTTCAGACTCTCACCAATGGCAATAAGTTGCATACAAAACGCATCAAGTTTTTCTAACCCTTCATCGTTTGTAAGAAAATAATCCAAATTCGGAATTTTTGAAAATCGGTACAAAATTCTTTCTGCTGCCTTTGCCGTTTGTTTTAGCGTTTCTAGCACTAAAAGAGTATTAGACATAAATAGCTTCTTTCGTGATTTGTTCTTTCAAAAAAGGATTCATCGTATCTCTTAATCGAATGACATCTACGGGTATTTTAAATGTTTCTTGTAATTCTTGACGAATCGCACAGAGTGTTAAGAGGTTTGGTTTATCTAATTGTACAATGACGTCAATATCACTCTCTTTCGTTGTTGTACCTTTAGCATAACTACCAAATAAACCAATTTTAGTGACAGAATATTTTTGATAAAATTCATCTTTATGGGTTTGCAAAAAAGACAAAATATCTTCACGACGCATAATGTGCCTCCTTTAAAGTGATTTGTTTACATTATAACACATTCAGTAACTCTTACATGTAAACACAAAGTGATTGCAAAATAGTTTAAAGTAAAGCCCTGACCCCTGTTGAAATGGTTACAAAACGATTTCAAAAAGGCTTTTTGCTGAAAGATTTATTGTAATTTAGAAAATTTTGTGATAGACTTTCTTCGCTTTCAAACAAAATTCAAGGAGACACTATGAAATTAGCTAAACTTAGCTTGGCGGCTATGGTAGTTGCAGGTCTTGCATCTAGCTCTTTTGCGGCAGATACATTGGCTGACGCATTTAAAAACGG
>RZYK01000451.1 GCA_009930355.1 Campylobacterota bacterium
TTTAGGGCAACTTAAAGAAGAAATTAATCAAACAAGTTCAGAAGCAAAGAAAAAAACAATTGTTAAACGTCTTAAAGTGGTTGAAGCATTCTTGAACAGCGGTAATCGTCCTGAATGGATGATGATTACCATGTTACCAGTACTTCCACCAGATTTACGACCTCTTGTGGCACTTGATGGTGGAAAATTTGCAGTTTCTGATGTAAACGATTTATATCGTCGTGTTATCAATAGAAATGCTCGTTTGAAACGTTTGATGGAACTTGATGCTCCTGAGATTATTATTCGCAACGAAAAAAGAATGCTTCAAGAGGCCGTTGATGCACTTTTTGACAATGGACGTCGTGCAAACGCAGTCAAAGGCGCTAACAAGCGTCCTTTAAAATCGCTTTCAGAAATAATTAAAGGTAAGCAAGGACGTTTCCGTCAAAACCTACTCGGTAAAAGGGTAGATTTTTCAGGTCGTTCGGTTATCGTTGTAGGACCAAACTTGAGAATGGATCAGTGTGGTCTTCCAAAACAGATGGCTCTTGAATTGTTTAAACCGCATTTGTTAGCACGTCTTGAAGAAAAGGGGTATGCGACAACGGTTAAACAAGCCAAGAAAATGATTGATATGAAGACGAATGAGGTGTGGGAATGTTTGGCGGAAGTCGTTAAAGGTCACCCTGTTATGCTTAACCGTGCACCTACACTTCATAAACTCTCCATTCAGGCATTTCATCCTGTGTTGATTGATGGAAAAGCGATTCGCTTGCACCCTCTTGTATGTTCTGCCTTTAATGCGGACTTCGATGGTGACCAGATGGCGGTTCACGTACCACTTTCTCAAGAGGCGATTGCTGAGTGTAAGATTTTGATGTTAAGCTCAATGAATATTTTGTTACCAGCTTCAGGTAAAGCGGTAACAGTTCCAACACAAGATATGGTCTTAGGTCTTTACTACTTAACATTAGAGAAAAAAGATGCAAAAGGGTCTAATAAGATTTTTTCTAATATTGATCAAGTTCATATTGCAATTGATTCAGGATATCTTGATATTCATGCAAAAATTAAAACGATTATTGGTGATAGAGTTCTCTTTACAACCGCAGGTCGTCTTATTTTGAAATCTATTTTGCCA
>RZYK01000452.1 GCA_009930355.1 Campylobacterota bacterium
CTTGAATTGTCAAGTCAAGTGCAACAAGGTTCCATAATAAGCCTCAAAAGGACATTTGTAACCCAAACACTTTCTTGGTCTCATATTAAGTGTCATGACATCACTAGCTATTTCTTCATCTGTATAACTGTTAATGTCAGCTTTCTTGGGAATATACTCCCTAAGTAGTCCGTTAGTATTTTCATTGGTTCCTCTAGCCCATGGTGCATGAGGAGCTGGGAAATAGAATTGAATACCATCTAGCTTTTCTGTTACCAAAGCATGTTGCGCAAATTCTTTCCCACGATCTGGAGTTATAGCTTTTAACCACCCCTTAGGTAGCCCATTAAGGAGTTCTATCATCTTGTTTGCAACAGGCACTGAAGCCTTTTTACATGCTTTTCCCGCTAACAAATAGCGGGTAGATCTATCTACTAAAGTAACGATACAAGACTCTCCTGGTTTACCTAAAATGGTATCTGCTTCGATATATCCTGGAACCAATCTATCATTAGCTTCTTCTGGCCTTTCTTCAAGGTTATGACTGATTATAATTTTCCCTCTTGTATCCTTTATGCCCTTTTTATGTCTTGTTTTCCCATGATGCCTAAGCATACGTGTAGCTTTTAAATATCCATTAGCCTTAGTTATATTATCAAATATCCCAGAGTAAATAGCCCTATAGATAGTATTTGTACTTAATTGAATATCATTTTCTTCTGCTCTTAATCTATTGGATATTTGCTCTGGTGACCAATGATTATTTAAGAACAATCTTCTTATCAGTTCCCTAGTTTTAGGATCACCTATTTTCTTTTTAATTCCTCCATGTAAATGTTGATTTACAGCCCTTTCTTGTGCTTTTGTAGGAGAGTATTTGGTATTACTTGTAGTGTTTCGGCTCAATTCTCTAGAAACAGTAGACTTGTTACGACCAATAATTTCAGCAATCATAGTAATTGATGAATTTTTGGCAGTGAGGGAGAATATCATTTCCCTGTCAAATATGCTAAGATGTGTGTACTGGCTCATATTCTACTCCTTGTATTTTTAGGATCTTGCAATCTCTATTATACACCTTGTTTCAATATGAGCCATTTTTACCTTTCTAACCCTTGTTGCACTTCAATTGTACATTCAAG
>RZYK01000138.1 GCA_009930355.1 Campylobacterota bacterium
GATGATGACCCTTTAATCGTATGCGCTACCCTAAAAATACTGTTAAGCAGTTCCAAATCATCAGGATTGGACTCTAGCTCTACCAAATTTTGATCAAGTTGTTCAATAAGTTCGAACGCTTCAACCAAAAAATCTTCTAAAATTTCTTGAATATCTTCCATCGTTCTACCCCTATTGTGCTGTTTTCACATGTGCTTTGATGACTTTTGAGACTTCTTTATAGAAGATACCCGCATCAAACTTGGTTAAATAGGCTTCACCGCCCGCCTCTTTACCTCTAATTTCACTAAAATGATCACTAATAGATGAGTTAAAAACAATCGGAATATTTTTAAACCTTGGATCTTCTTTAACATTGGCTGCAAAGTGAAAACCATCCATTTGTGGCATTTCTACATCACTAATGATGATTTTAACCACATCGGTTAACTCCTCATGGTAGTTTGCATACAACTCATTAAGTCTTTCTAAACCTTCCATGCCGTCTTTGGCTTCGACCACACGCATACCCATTTTACGAAGCGCATCACTGACGAGTTTTCGAGCGGTCATACTGTCATCTAAAATCAGAGCCGTACCATCAATTTTTTGAATTTGATCATCTTCTACATCAATTTTTGGCTGATAGATACCCAAAGATTGGACAACACTCTCAAGGTCTAAAATCAACAAAACCTCATCATTTTCAATCCGTGTCACACCCGTGATTTGACTTTTATCTAAAGAACCCATACCTGCGACAAAAGAAGCTGGTTCGATATCTTTCCAACTAATACGACGAATGCGTTTGGCTTCATGAACGACAAAACCAATTAAAATATCGCTAAATTCGGTAATAATAATGCGAGGTTTAATCGAACCATCATCTGGCTCTTTAATGTTCATCCATTTGGCAAGATTAACCACAGGAATAACAATACCCCGTAAGTCGAAAATTCCTTCAATATAATCAGGAACACCTGGAAGTTCTGTAAGATTTGGGATTTTAATGATTTCACGTACTTTAGCAACGTTTACACCGTAAATTCCCTCATACACACCGTTTTCTTCCTTTTTAAAAATACGGAAGTCCACCAACTCCATCTCATTGGAGCCTACTTTTAAAATACTTTCTTTCGCCATTTCTGCCCCTTATGTGCTTGGACATGACCTAAATTGCATTGGTGCAAATTCTGTCTCTGAGGAAGATTGTACACTAAAGTAGCTTTGATTGCACGCAAAAGAAGGAAAATTGATATAGTGTACGCCAGATACCATAAAAGCGTGATTCTGATGGTAATGACCCTCCGCAATTATCTCTGCTTTAGGGTATAAAAAGAGCTTGTGTTGTATCAGCGTTGTAAAATCAAAGATGCGTTTGCATAAATTCTTTTTGGATTGGGATTGTTCAATTGCTTTTGAGATAGCGCCTTTACTTAACATATCGCACCTATTTAAAAAGCTTAAAAGGAAAGGGTTTCGTATGAGTTTTGTGTAGAAACGATTGAGCCTATCACCGTATTTATCGCCGTGCAATAAAAGGCAGGTTTTTCCACTGGGAAGCTTACATGTAAGGGGTTGCTCTTCAATGGGAATAACCTTTACATGTAAAAAGAGTTGAGCCAAACGAAAGTCGTGATTTCCCTCAAAATAATAGACCTCACACACCTGCGCAATCTCTTCAATAAGAGCGATATAGTGCTTATATTTTTTTACCCCATACGCCACATCGCCCACAAGCAAGTCAAACATATCGCCCATTAAGAAAAGTTGGGGTGGAGGATTTTTCTTTACATGTAAAAGGTATTCAAAGAAGAAGGAGCGCTCAGAACTATCATGCGCATCGGCGATAAAGTGTGCTCCTTCGTGAATTAAAAGATTAGGGGACATACGCAATAATAGGAATTCCAGCGCTCTCTTCAAACCCGCACATCAAGTTTGCATTGACCACAGCTTGAGAAGAAGCACCTCTAAGAAGATTATCAATCGCTGAGGAGACAAAGAGCGATGTCCCTTTTTGTGTGACAAAAATATCGCAAAAATTGGTTCCTGCCACCGACTTAATATCCACAGGGTTTTCCCTCACACGTACGAAACGAGCCTCTTTGTAAAAATCACTCAGCAGGGCTTTGGCATCCACAAGCTCATGCGTTTGCACATAAGCACTGATAAGCATTCCACGGCTTACAGGTAAAAGATGAGGGATAAAATTGACTTCAAAAGAATGCCCACTCACCTGCGCAATTTTCTCAGCAATCTCTGGTTCATGGCGATGTTTTAGAGGGTTATAGGCAAAAATATTTTCGTTAATGGTAACAAAATGCGATGTTGCAGAGAGTTTTTTACCCGCACCTGAAACCCCACTTTTGGCATCTATAAAAATAGGTGCATCTTTTTTCAGGTACGAAAGAAACGGTAAAATTGCCAATAACGATGCGGTAGGATAACACCCAGGATTGGCAATCAAACGTGCCTGTTTGATTTTCTCTTTGTGAATTTCAGGCAATCCATACACTGCCTCGCTTAGGTGCTCTTTATCCAGATGTTCGCAATAGTGTTTCTCATACGCTTCAAGCTCCAAACGATAATCCGCTGAGAGGTCAACCACCTTTACATGTAAAGCTAAAAGCTCCTTTGCAAAGCCCATCGCCGCTTGATGGGGAAGGGCTAAAAACGCCAAATCCGCATGTTTTGCCACTTCTTTAGCATCGGCTTTAAGCACATCTTGTTCAAACACACCTACTAAACTAGGATGCAATGCACTGGCTTTCACCCCACCTTCGGTGGTAGCAATGTAGGTAATCTCAAAATGCGGATGGGAAATAAGCATTTTAATCAGCTCTAAACCCGTATACCCACTCGCTCCAATAATGGCTACTCTCATTTAAACTTCACCTCAAAGTCTATTTCACAATACGTAATGTTTAAAATGGCATACTCTTGCGTTCCCACAGGCAATTTAATCACAACCTCTTCATCCACGCAACGACCCATCAACTGTTTTGAAAGTGGAGAATGGTAGGAGATAAGCCCCAAATCAGGATTGCTCTCCGTACTTCCCACGATGCTGTATGTGACCTCTTCATTGGTTTCCAAATTCTCTAACGTAATGGTTGAGCCAAAACGCACTTTATCGTGTTCGTAACTGCTCGGATCAATCACTTGAGAGCGTGAGACAAAATCACTCAGCTCCGCAATACGTGCATCAATAAATGCCAATTTCTCTTTGGCAGCATGGTATTCAGCATTCTCTTTCAAATCGCCATGGCTTCGTGCAATATCAAGCTCTATCACCGTCTCTGGACGTTGTCTTTTTTTGAGATCACTAAGTTCATCGGTTAATTTTTTATACCCATATTCGGTCATTGGTTCTTTATTATTCATTCTTTTACTCCTTATATCCTTCCAACAATTATGCCTTAATAATACTTATCATTGCCTCTGTGGAACCTTGCTTTAACATGCCTCGAAGCTCCTTGGCTTGCGTTAAAAATGCCTCTTTATCGACACTTTTATAGGCATGCAATAAGCCCTCAACACTGACCTCTTCTTGCAAAAGTTCTTCATGCAAAGAAGATTTATTGGCAAAATCAAATAAAATATTTGCCAATCCTACGTGCGTGAGTTTTACAAAATGCTTTGCAATCCAAAAATCAATCGCTTTAGCCCTGTAAGCTAAGACAAATGGCACACCCACGAGCGCAGCTTCTAGCGTGGCTGTGCCTGAACAGATAAAGGCAAACTCGCTTTTAGCAAATGCCTCGTAGGTATTGCGACAAATTTTAAAATCATGAATATCCCCATAAATCTCCGCAATTTCTCGGTAATCAAAATGGGGAGGAATCACTAAAATCTTCTCTTTATCCACCAATTTAGCTGCTACCTCTTTATAAATAGGAAAAAGCGTTTTAATCTCACTTTTACGACTCCCTGGTAAAAATGCAACAATCCCACTGTTATCCGCTTGCAATTTAAAAAGTGGAATCTCATCTAAAAGCGGATTGCCCACATAGGTTGATTTGGTGTAAAACTGATCTTCAAAGGGAAAAATAGAAGCTAATACGTCACAGTATTTTTCCATCTCTTTGACTCTTTTTGGCTTCCACGCCCACACTTTTGGCAAAATATAGTAAATGATCGGCACATTAGGATTAATCGTTTTAATCGCTTTGGCCAAAGGCAAATTAAACGCAGGCGAGTCAATTAAAATAACTTTATCCACAAAAAAACTCATGCGTGCCATGACTTTAATGGCTTTTTTTGCTTTACGAATCTTGGGCAATGCGTCTAAAAATCCCATAATTGAAAATGCCTTGCTTGGCATGACAGGTTTTCCAAAGCGCTCATCAAATACTCCGTAAATTTCACAGCTATCAAGTGCATTTAAAATTGGTTCTAAGTGCAAATTCGCCGATGGCTCAAGTGCTGAAATCAATAATTTCAAATTAATGCCTTTTATCTTCTTTATCACGAAGTCTATACAAAACTCTCTTAAAAATGTAAGTCTGTTACGTTATAATACCTCAAAAAGTAGGTTCTATGAAACGCATTTTAATTACCAATGATGATGGCTTTGAAAGCGCAGGGCTTCATGCACTTGCCCGTGCTCTTCGTCCTTTAGGGCATGTCACCATTGTCGCACCCAGTTCTGAAAAATCCGCCTGCGGACACTCCCTCACCCTGACCCGTCCGCTTCGTTTTATCTCCCTTGAAGATGACTTTTTTAAACTCGATGATGGCACTCCAACGGATTGTGTTTACCTTTCACTTAACGCTCTTTTTGAAGGTGAAAACAAACCTGATCTCATTGTTAGCGGTATTAACAAGGGTTCTAATTTAGGCGAGGATATTACCTACAGTGGAACCGCTAGTGCTGCCATGGAAGGCGCACTTCATGGTATTCCCTCGATTGCGATTTCACAAGTGTATGTAGGAGGTCCTCAAAACATTGAACTCACGCATGGTTATGATTTGGCGGAGCAAACCATTTTTGATTTATCTAAACGTATTTTAGAAGGTGTTTTTCCATTAACAGAGCGTCGCTTTTTAAATGTCAATGTTCCGCCATTAAGTCCTGATGAGTGCAAAGGGTATAAAATTACCCGTGCGGGATACCGCATGTATGGCAATGACGCACACTTACATAGAAATCCCAGAGGCGAGGAGTATTATTGGCTAGGTGTACACACACTTGAGTGGAAAAAGAGTGAAAAAAAGGACTGTGACCTGAGTGCTATCGAAGAGGGATTTGTCTCCATTACCCCGATCCAACTCGATATGACTGCCCACGATGAATTAGAAACCCTGAGCCAATGGATAGAGAATGGATGACCGTTTCACACGAGTTCGCTGTGTTTTGGGCGAGGATTTTGAAAAACTTAAAAATGCTCACATTTTACTTTTAGGTGTTGGAGGTGTCGGGAGTGTCTGTTTGGATGCACTCTTTCGCACAGGCATCGGGCACATCACCATCGTCGATGATGACGTGTATGACATCACCAACCAAAACCGCCAATTAGGAAGCGAAGCGGTAGGTGAAGTCAAAGTCACGCACCTTGCCTCTTTGTATCCTAATGT
>RZYK01000453.1 GCA_009930355.1 Campylobacterota bacterium
AAGAGAATTTTCTTTAGGCTCTTGCTGTTTATTTTGGATACTTCTACGAATACCTAATAGTTTTGTTTGAATAAAATCACGAAAAATAACTCTAAAAATCGTTTGGGGACAGGACCATCCACACCAAACACGTCCGCCTAGCGTCGTAACAAAAAAGATTGTCAGAAAAAAAAGCATTAAGACAAATGGCATAAGATAAAGTTCTTGCATATCAAATGTTGTAAACAAAAGATGCAACTGCTTTTTATCAAAACTTAGTAAGAACAAATGATTGTCATTCACTGTAATGAAAGGCAAAGTAAGTGCAACAAGCGAAATAAGCCCAAAGACGATATAACGTCTTTGTCTGTAAAATGTAGAAGCAAGGGATTGACTCATAAGAATTCCTTTAATCAGAGAGTATGTGGCTAAGAGAGCACTCTTGTTGGTATGCATGTTTAGGGATAAAAGACTTATCATCGGTTGATTTCAAAATCGCGACTTTAGCTTTAACAAGCTCTTTTAATCCACGAGAGTTAACGTAATCTTTCAATGAAGTACGACTTACATGTAAAGTTTCTGCAATTTTAGTAATAGGTTGTTTTTTTTCGAGAAGTTCAATAATTAAAGAACGATGAACATCAAACTTTGATTTCGAAATACGACCTTTTGGTCGTCCATTTTTCTTCTCTTTATTTTCATTCTCTTGAGATTCTTGATGTTTTAAGAAAAGTTCAAGGAGTGATACAGGCTCACTTTGTGAATGTATAGATGTATTAATATCTGCAATATGTACAGTAATAGAACGTTTTAGCAAACATTCAAAAATTTTAATAAGCTCATCGGTACTTTTGGAAAGTGTATAGAGATCAAAAATAATTAAATGATCATTTTCACTTAAAGAACGTAAAAAGCCTCGAAACTCTTTTCTTTCCTCTAATGTTGAATTAAAATCAGAATTTTCAATTTCTGTTGAATCAAGATTGATCTCATGATGATGGGTATATTTTAAAATCTGCTTCTGTTGTGCTGTAATGGGAGTCAGTAGATTTTGATTTTTTAAAAGCGCAATATACATAAAATTGTCACCTTTTTGTCATTTTATTGAAAGTATACAAAGATTGACGTATGAAGTC
>RZYK01000454.1 GCA_009930355.1 Campylobacterota bacterium
TTTCATTTGTGGCTGTAATTATTTCCTGTATTGGTTCGGGAAATACCTCAACCGGGAAAGGGTTTTGTTTCGCTTTCTGTTCAGCTTCAACGGTCTTTTTTAGTTCCTCAATGTGGTTTTGTATTACGTCCGCTGTAATTGGGTTGTTGAGGTCGTCAAATACTGGGTTTAGTTTTATTGGCTTTAAATTCGTATCTTTGCCTTGTCCTTTATGCGAAAAGACTTTAGGGCTGTTCAGTTGGTTATTTTCCATTGTTCAGCCCTTTTTTATTGTTCAACAAATACGCTTTGGCTTCCTGCTCAATTTCAGCGTTTGACTTTTTACGCCCTGACTTTACATACTCCATAAGGTCGGTACTGCTGAAATACAACCTTTTTGAACGCTTCATTACTGAAATTTCGCCTTTTGATACTTTGCTGTACATTGTTGGTACTGTAAGGCTCAAAAATTCGGCTGCTTCCTGAATAGTTAAAAACTGTTCGGGTGGGGTGGTGGGTTCAACCTTAATAGGCTGAATTTCTGTTTGTGCTTCTTTTATCCAACGCTTAAATATTGGTTCTAATTTGGATAACGGCACGTTAAAAAATACTTGTTCTACTTGTTCCATTGTTATTTATATTTTAATTAAACAATGGGTGCAAGTACATAAGGCGTAACCAGTTACATAACAGTTACATTTTGAAATAAAAAACGTAAACCCTTAATATTCAGGCTTATTTTCTTCTAAAAAAAATATATCATTCTCAACTTTAGTAACCGTCTGTTTATAGTTTTCTTTGAGAAAAGGTATAATCAATTCAAGTTTGTTTATTGGATAATCCTTCTTTTCGTTTATTCGCTTCTTTGCATCGTAATACTTCGTTTTGAAGTTATCAAAGGTCGTATTTATTTGGTGTTTACTCATAAACTGCTCTAATCGTGTTTTAAGTAAAGGGCTTTCAGAAAGTAGTTTTGTTTCGTCTGCATAATAAAAGATAGTCGCCCATTCAAGTACACTAAAAGGACTTTCAACAATCGGTTGAGGTAGGCTTATTTCATTTTCGGCTTGTGTCATTTCATTATTTACATACTGTTTGTATTTTAAAATTTCAATTTGGTCAGAAGTTGATGG
>RZYK01000455.1 GCA_009930355.1 Campylobacterota bacterium
CTTGGTACTTTTTGTGGTGACACTGGTGATTAACATTATTTCGGTGAGTACTATCCGTAGTTTTCATAGAAAATACAAAGTTTCAACACTCTAAAGGGACGTTATGCCAAACGATAAAAACTATTTTTATATTCCGCAGATTAAAAAGCGTAACCAAAAAGCGACATTGTTTAAAGCGACAACACTGTTAGCGATTATTTTTTCGATTTCATTTTTAATTTTCTTTTTAGTGGACATTGTAAGAGCAGGTTATCCAGCCTTTACACAGACGTATATTCAAATGGATGTAGCGATTAATGAAGAAGTGGTGGAAAATCCCTACAGTGCACTTAAGGGAAAAAATCTCAAAATTGCCAGCCGTGCGTGGCTTAGGGATTTGCCAAATATGATTAAAGAAAATTCTTCATGGATGAACACGACTCAAACCTTATGGGTGCTGGCTAATTCAGAAGTGGATCAATATGTAAAAGGTAAAGAGTCCAGAACACATGCGAGAGAGCGTGCTTATGTGGATGAATTAAGAGCTGAGGGAAAAGTAGAGCGTAAGTTCAATACTATTTTTATGACCACAGGGGATTCGAAGATTCCTGAAAATTCAGGCATTTACGCTTCGATTGTAGGAACAGTTTTGACGATTATTGTGACCATGGTGATCGCATTTCCAATTGGGGTTATGACGGCGATTTATCTTGAAGAGTTTGCGCCTGATAACCGCTGGACACAAGTGGTTGAGGTGAATATTAACAATTTAGCTGCGATTCCTTCCATTTTGTTTGGGCTATTAGGTTTGGCGATTTTTATTAATTTTTTTGGGGTGCCTAGAAGTTCGCCATTGGTTGGTGGTATGACTTTGGCGTTGATGTGTTTGCCTGTCATTATTGTGAGTTCAAAAGCTGCTCTTAAGTCTGTGCCTAGCTCTATTCGCCAAGCAGGTTTTGGTTTGGGGCTGACCAAATGGCAAATTGTGCGTGACCATGTTCTCCCTCTTGCGATGCCAGGGATTATGACCGGCTCAATTATCTCCATTGCCCATGCTTTGGGTGAAACCGCACCGTTGATTATTGTGGGCATGATAGCGTTTGTTCCTGATGCCGCAACCAGTTTTACA
>RZYK01000139.1 GCA_009930355.1 Campylobacterota bacterium
GTTGTGGTAACAAAATTATACTAAAAAGTGCCTATTTATGGGCTTTAATACTCAAGTTAAGTTCGTGGATTTATTGAAATCTATGTGCGAAAGTTGAGTCACTTTAATTCATTCTCATTTAAAACATATTTCTTGCCTAAAAAATCTTTAAAGTTTCAAAACTCCCCATTTTACATGTAAAGATTTTTCTCTTATCTCTTAGATAAGTAAATTATAATCTTTGTTTCAATACCCTTTAAAACATTAGATACAGATGGAGCACAGCACTATGAAACAGATTTTAATGGGCAATGAAGCGATTGCTCTAGGACTTATTCATTCAGGCGTTGATATGGTCTCAGGTTATCCAGGTACGCCCTCGAGTGAGATCTTAGGAAATTTTCAAAAATTTCGTGATAAAAATAGCTTAGAAGCTTATGCTCAATGGTCAACCAATGAAAAAGTGGGCTTTGAAGTAGCCTATGCGGGTGCAATTTCGGGCAAACGAACCTGTGCCACTATGAAGCAAGTTGGGCTTAACGTTGCAAGCGATGCGCTCATGAGTGCTTCTTACATTGGACTTAAAGGCGCAATGCTTTTAGTCTCCTGTGATGACCCTGGCTTTTACTCCTCTCAAACCGAACAAGATAGCCGAAGTTTTGCTAAATTTGCCAAAATTCCCGTGTTTGACCCTGCAACCCCACAAGAAGCGTACGATATGGTGAAATTAGGTATGAAACTCTCTCATGATTTTGAAACCATTGTTATGCTTCGTCCTGTCATGCGTGTTAGCCATGCCAGAGAGATTTGCGATGTGGATGAATCTTTACATGTAAAAGCTAATGAGGGCGGTTTTGAGCGAAATATTCCTCGTTGGGGCGCTGTGCCACCAGCAGGTCGTTTTAGACAAGGCTTAGAGCAAATAGAACGCCTTGAAGCCCTTAAAATGTGGAATTGGGATCATTTGATTAAACCCAAAACACATGCTTTAAAAGGTGAAAACATCTTGTGTTTAACCAGTGGAACGGGTGATGGCTACGTCAAAGAAGCGATAGAAGAGTTAGAGATTAACGCTGATATTTTAAAACTCGATATGCCCTACCCACTTCCCAAAGAAAAGCTTGAAGCCCTGTTTGAAAACTACAATAAAATTATTATTTTTGAAGAGAGTTACCCCTGTATTGAAGAGCAACTAAGCTCACCAAAACTGTATGGAAAACTCACAAAACACCTGCATCTCATTGATGAATTTTCCAAAGATAAAGTCTTAGATGCATTGGTGAAAACAGGTGTGATGAAAGCAACTTCTGCGTATAAAAGTGAAAAATACACCGAGGAACTGCCTAAAAGACCACCTAATATGTGTCCAGGTTGTCCACACCGTGATGTGCATTTTGCGATTACTAAAGTTTTTAAAAAGAAAAAATCCATCTATACATCAGACATTGGCTGTTACACATTAGGGCTGAATCAAGCAGCTATTGACACCATTTTGTGTATGGGTGCTAGTATTTCAATGGCGAGTGGTTTTAGCATTTCAGACCCTGATAAAACAGTTATTGCAACGATAGGCGACAGTACCTTTTTACATTCAGGTGTTGCGCCACTTATCAATGCAATCTATCAAAACCATCGATTTGTTTTAGTCATTTTAGACAATTCGACCACGGCTATGACAGGGCGTCAAACGACACCAGAGCGCTCTAATCCAGCACAAATTGATATTAAACGTATTGTAGAAGGGTGTGGCGTACACTGCCATGAATATGTGTATGAACCACATTTGGAAAGAACCGTTGATTTTATAAAATCGTTACAAGAAGCCTATAAAAATGCCACGGCACCCGTTGTAGCCGTTATTCGAGAATTTTGTGTGTTGGATAAAGAGAATGTACCGTCTTATGTAGGTTCTATTGCTGTGGAAATTGATGCGGATAAATGTGTCGCCTGTGATGCGTGTCTTACCAACTACAAGTGCCCACCACTGCATTACAATGAAGCAGGAAAAATGGAAATCGATCCTTTCTTATGTGCGGAGTGTGGCTCATGTTTAGAGGTTATCTGCCCCACGGGTGCATTTGTAAAAAAAGAGGAGGCATAGTTTTATGAAATATCAAATTGTCATTGCAGGCATTGGTGGACAAGGTGCTGTTTTTTTAGTCAAGGTATTAAGCATTGCCTCTGCGATTAAAAATCAAAAATGTTTAGGAACAGAAAATCACGGTATGTCTCAACGAGGCGGTTCGGTTTCGTGTTATGTAAAAATTGGTGAGTTTTACGCCCCCGCTATTGATGAAGGGCAAGCTGATTTGCTGATTGCCTTAGAAAAAAATGAAGCGCTTCGCAACATTCAATATTTGAGTCAAGAAAAAGGCGTCATTATCGTAAATTCCGATCACAATTTTCCAAAACTGAGCTTTGAAACGCATAGTATTGATGCCTTTTCTAAAGCCAAAGCGAAAGCCTTTCCCATTAATGCGCTGAATGTCTATATGCTAGGTGTTACCCTCGCAAAAGATGCCCATTTTCCTTTTACATGTAAAGAGATTGAAGAGGCTATTACCCAAATGAATCCTAAAGTAGCGGAAAAAAATATTGCTGTGCTACATCAAGGAATTAACGATACAAAGGGCATGAAATGATTTGGTCAGCAGAAGAGACACTGCCTCACTATAAACTTCGCTCACTTCAAACAGCCCGTTTAAAATATACCGTAGCACGCGTCTGTGCCAATGTTCCTTTTTATCAGAAAAAATTTGCAGATCTTGGTATTACGACTGATGATATTCATAGTATTGATGATATTTCCAAACTTCCTTTTACCAAAAAACAAGATTTGCGTGACAACTACCCATTTGGGCTTTTTGCAGTAAAAAAAGATGCCATTGTTCGTGTGCATAGTAGCAGTGGAACCACAGGTAAACCTACGGTTGTGGGCTATACTAAAGCCGATTTAGAGATGTGGAATGAAGTCATGGCACGTGTATTTACCATGGCAGGCGTTAACTCAGAAGATACCGTACATAACGCTTATGGCTATGGGCTTTTTACAGGAGGACTAGGGCTTCACTATGGTGCAGAGACGGTGGGGGCAACCGTTGTGCCTAGTTCAGGTGGTTTTACCTCACGCCAACTGATGCTCATGAAAGATTTTGGAGCGACAGTGTTAACTTCAACGCCCTCCTTTGCCTTACATATGGCAGAAGCTGCTTTGTCTGAGGGGTATGATATACGTAAGGATTTTACGCTTAAATGCGGTATTTTTGGTGCAGAACCCACAAGCCTTGGACTCAAAGAAGAAGTAGCTCGTGTCTGGGGTATTCACTACTGTGAAATTTATGGTCTCTCTGAAATCATAGGTCCAGGGGTAGCCAGCAACTGTTTTGAAAGCAAAGATTTGCACATTTTTGAAGACCATTTTTACCCTGAGATCATTGATCCTAAAACACTTGAAGTCTTGCCTTATGGTGAAAAAGGTGAATTGGTTATTACCTCTTTAACCAAACAAGCTTTTCCTATTATTCGCTACCGAACAGGTGACATTAGCTCTTTAGATCGAACGCCTTGCACCTGTGGACGAACGCATGTGCGTATGAAAAGTGTCATGGGACGTGTCGATGATATGCTCATCGTCAACGGCGTTAACGTTTTTCCTTCACAAGTGGAACATGTGCTCTCCAATATTGATGGCATTACGCTTAATTACCAAATTATCGCCGATAAAAAAGGCTATCTTGATAAACTTGAAATCATGGTAGAAGTAACGGAAGATATGCCATTAGACAGCATTGGCGCTTTAGAAAACGTCAAGAAAAAAATCCAACACGAACTGCTCAATAACCTCTATATCAACGCAGAGATCAAACTCGTTGAACCACGAACCATAGAACGAAGCGTCGGCAAAGCCGTTCGCGTCATCGATAAAAGGAGTCTTTCATGAAATGCAACATCAAACAACTCTCTGTTTTTTTAGAAAATAAAGCAGGAGAACTCTGCGAATTTACACGCATTCTTTCTAAAAATGGCATCTCCATAAAATCTATTTTACTGGCAGACTCCACCGATTTTGGTTTGGTACGTACTATTGTCGATAATCCTGAAAAAGCCAAAACTATTTTAGAAGATGAAGGTTTTAGTGTCCGTTTTACAGATGTCTTTGGCGTTAAAATTGAAGATGTCGTGGGTAGTTTTGACAAAGTTGTCAGTACCCTCTCAGAAGCAAAAATCAACATTCTCTACACGTATAGCTTTTATGAAGCCAGTACGGGCATTTTCATTTTTAGTGTGCCCAAAGAGCGTTTTGATGATGCCATAGAGGCGTTAAAAACTCAAAATATTGAGATTGTGCAAGCCAAACACTTTTACATGTAAAGAATGGAACAGTGAAATGACCTTTAGTAAAAACGAAAGCCTAAGCCGTGATGAGCTTCAAGCGTGGCAACTTAAACATCTTAAAGAGACACTGCTTCGTGTGTATCATCTCGTGCCTTTTTACAAAAAAAAGTTTGACGAACACGGTGTCTTACCGCAAGACATTACCTCATTAGAAGATCTTTCCAAACTCCCTTTTACTAAGAAAAAAGACCTAAGAGACAACTACCCTTTTGGCATGTTTTCTGTCGATATGGATCAAATCGTACGCATCCACAGCAGTAGTGGAACCACGGGCAAACCCACCGTCGTAGGCTATACGGAGCACGATATGGACATCTGGGCGGAAGTGATGGGAAGAGCCTTTAGCATGGGTGGCGTGACCTGCCAAGACATCATGCAAAACTCACACGGTTACGGGCTTTTCACGGGTGGTCTGGGTTTTCATAATGCCGCAGAACGCATGAAAATCGCTGTTATCCCAAGTTCTACGGGTTTTACCTCTCGCCAACTCTTGCTTTTAAAAGATTTTGGCGCAACGGTACTCACTGCCACACCTTCGTTTGCACTTCATATGGCAGAAGTGGCGAAAGCTGAGGGCTATGACATCCAAAAAGATTTTAAACTGCGTGTCGGATTTTTCGGAGCGGAGCCAACCAGTGAGGGGCTTAAGAACGAAATAGCGCATATTTGGGGCATTGACTACCACGAAATTTATGGGCTATCAGAAATTATAGGACCAGGGGTTGCGTGTAACTGCAAACACTCCAACCTTTTACATATTCATGAAGACCATTTTTACCCTGAAATTATCGACCCAAAAACGGGTGAAGTACTTCCAGAAGGTCAAAGAGGTGAGCTGGTCATCACGACGCTTACCAAACAAGGCTTACCCATCATTCGTTACCGAACGGGCGACATTACCTCGCTCACACGTGTTCCATGCCGTTGTGGCAGAACTATCGGCAGAATTGAGAGCATCGTAGGCAGAAGCGACGATATGCTCCTCATCAACGGTGTGAACGTCTTTCCATCCCAAATCGAACACGTCCTCTCCAAACAAGAAGGCATCACGCTCAACTACCAAATCATCGCCGATAAAAAAGGCTACCTCGATAAACTCGAAATTGA
>RZYK01000456.1 GCA_009930355.1 Campylobacterota bacterium
TGTTAATCCGAATTCCTATTTTAGCGATCCCATTGAGCGGATTTACCGTATGGTTTTTAAACCCAGAAGTTTTTATCTGCCGGAAGAATGATCGAAAATCAAAATATTAAATCCTGTTAGACTGATGTTTAACAGGATTTTTGTTTTGTATTAACTACCCACCGGATAGACTACATGCCCTGGTAATCAATTTTATTCCATACGCTTTTTGTTCCGGGTTTAAGTTTGATTTGCGTATCAGTTGCTTTCCTTCAATGGCCATTTTTAGGGCTTCCGGGCGTTGGTCAATCGCTAATAAAATCTGAATGTGGTAATAGCGAAATATATAATTTTGCGGATAGGTTGTAATCAGGTAGGTGCTGTAGGTTAACGCTTCCAGGGGATTTATTGTTATATCGGCATAATAACGCATCAGATAGTAATTGGCCTCCCCACGAATGACTGGGTTTTGATTTGTGGTGCATAACCTAAGTAAGTGGATCCCTTTTGCAGTATTTACGCTATGCGTGACTGAATCGCGCATCAGTAACGGGATTTTTTGCTGAAGTTCTCCTTTAATGCACCTGCACATTCCTTCAATAAGGTAAATCAGGGAATCATTTTTTTGCTGTAGTAATGCCGGAAGATTTTTTTCAACGGCGGCCCAGGCTTTCCAGGCTTTTATGTAGTTTGATTCTAATGCGAACAGGCGCATTTTAACCATCGAAAAATGGGTGGACAATAATGGGTCTTCCGGCGTTGGAAGGAGGGTGGTAAGGCTGTCGATCAGCAGCAATAGCGGATGCAGGGATTCTCCTTCACTGATAGCATACCACCACAGAAATTGCGTTTCACCTACAATACCTGCTTCGGTGTTCACTAAATCAATTGATGATAGATATCCTCGTGCTGCCGGGAAGTCCAAATTCATAATTGCCTGATACAATCCTGATTTGGGATTGCCTGCGGCCGCTTTTTTCTGCGCCCTGCTTTCTGCTCCACAAAGCAGGCATAAAAAGAACAAAATATAGCCAGCTTTTTTCATTCTTTTGCTTTTAATGCCTCATCCAAAAGCGCTGCCAGTATCCGTTGTTTTTCTGATTCTTTCTTTTCGATGGTTAGT
>RZYK01000457.1 GCA_009930355.1 Campylobacterota bacterium
AAAGAGTATGAAAGGGAAGCTTGAAGCTCGAAATGAAAACGGTGGGGCTATTTTTACGATTGAGATAGAAAAAGGTTTCAAAGAGGCGCTTGGCGGATCACCTCTTTGAGATTAAGAAGAAAATATGAAATTCGCTAAGAGAAGTATAGAAACTCAAAGTAAACGATCGGTTAACACTTTAGTTTAACCTAATAGATTCTTCTTTTGGTACCCCTAAAACCTGATGTGCTTTATTGCGCTTACCCGCAGCTTCTGGGGTATTTGTTTTCTTTTTAGTGTATGTTGTTGGGGATGGGCTAATCTTACCATTTTTAAAATACGCTGCTTTAATCACAAACATCTCAGAAACACGCATACCATCAAACGAAGCATAGACCAAATCACCTTCATTGGCAAGCACTGAGCTATGGTTAAAATTGACACGAGGCAACTTGCCGTTTGTGGTTTCAATGCCATCAATTTCATAATTCCACCCTCGCCCATCACTTCCTTGTTTCAAAGCGATAATGACACCTTTGATGTAATTTTTTCCCACTAATTTTGTGAGTTTTGGATCGGTGTTGCTTTTTTCATTGGAAACATTTTTGGTATTAATTTCAGGTTTAGGAGCAGAGGGCTGTGTGGTACATCCTTGTAGTCCTAAAAGTAAAACTATGACACAAAAAGACGATATAACTTTTGTCAAACGAAATCCTTACTGTATTTTTGCGGATTATAGCAAAATTCTCATTTATTATGGTAGAATTGCGTTCCTTCGAATGGGGCTGACATGGCTTCGACAGGAGTAGTTTTAGCTTATGATTGCATGTCGCGAGTGAGGGACTTGCGTTACACAACCTTCAAACAATAACTGCTAACAACAGTAACTATCGTCCCGCTTACGCTGTAGCGTAAGTTTAACAAATAGCGGACTGCTTCCCCCTTTAATTCTATCTAAGGAGGATTGGGAAGTATCATAGCCATGATAGGTATATTACATGAACGCCTTTACATGTAACGAAGTTAAAGGCTCGTTTTGCGTAGTTTTCTGATTGTTGTACGAAGCAAAATTAAACACTATCAACAATATCTAAGCATGTAGACGTCATAGGTGGCTA